>CAZHAI010000102.1:0-7446 GCA_964530645.1 uncultured Rikenella sp.
GAAGACATGCGGTGCAGTGACAGGCGCATATATCTGGTTCGGGATGGCATACGGTGCTCCCGGCCTCCCCGGCGAGAGTGACAAAACCCGGGTTTATGAAAGGGTGAGGGAATTCAACAGGATTTTCACCGAACGAAACGGAACCGACCAGTGCTCGGAGCTGCTTGGCGAGGATCTCAACAGCCGTGAGGGAAAGCAGCAAATAGCTGAAAAAGGGCTGACTCAGAAGGTTTGCGAGAAATGTATCCGTGACGCCGTTGATATAATCGAATCGCTTGTATAAGAGATGCGAAGAGTGATAATTACCGGTGGTTCCGGACTGATCGGCACGCATCTGAGCACCCTCCTGGCCGGCGAAGGCTGGCAGGTTGCTCATCTTGCAAGGGGAGATGGAAAAGGAGAAAGATACAGGTCGTTCAGGTGGGATCCTGAAACCGGTTATTATGACAGGGAGGCTTTTCGCGAGGGCGACGCAATTATACATCTGGCAGGGTCGAATATCGGTCAGGGCAGATGGACCCGGTCACGCAGGAGGGAGATTATCCGCAGCCGTACCGTCACGGGAGAGCTCCTGAGCAGGATGACAGTCGGATCGGGCATCATTCCCTCTGTATTTATAACAGCCTCGGGCGTAAATTATTACGGATCAGTGACCTCGGAAAGAATCTATACCGAATCCGACCCGGCAGCAGAGGATTTCCTGGGGGAGACATGCAGGCTCTGGGAAGAGGCTGCCAAACCGTTCACCGAGGCCGGAGTGAGGGTTGTAAAGGTGAGAACTGCCGTGGTGCTGGCCCGTTACGGGTCCGCACTTAACAAAATGACTGCACCCGCAAAAGCCGGACTGGTGGTAAGGCTGGGTCCCGGTGACCAGTACTTCCCGTGGATTCACATTGATGACCTCTGCGGTGTTTATCACAAAGCGCTGACTGACAGCACTATGTCGGGCCCCATAAATGCAGTGGCGCCGCATCATGTGACTCATGACATGCTCATGAGCGAAGTGGCACGACAGAAGGGGCTGCCGGTATTTCTGCCGCATGTGCCCGCATGGTTGCTCCGTGCAGTTCTGGGAGAGATGTCCGTGATCCTGACAAATGGCAGCCGGGTTTCGTCAGACCGACTTTCTGAAACCGGATTTCGATTCAGATATCCCGATATTTCCTCTGCACTCCGGGCCTGCTGACTCAAATCCAGGCCAGGTGCAAGCCCTGCTGTCCGAAAATGAGGATTACCTGATTACAAATTCCTTTTCAGGAAGGATTCCTGCCCTTGTGGTCACCACGGTTGCGTTGCCTTTCAACTCAGATCCGCCATAAACCCTGATTTTGAAATGAACTTCGGCAGTTGAGCCTCCGGGGGTATAGCTGGCAGTAGCAGAAATGAACCCGGGTCTGCGGCCCTCATCCTCGGACATCATCATGCTCTCACGCCTGCCCGGTGCCGGTGCCGGTTCAAGGAGCCTGTAACGGGGCACAGTGTCGGAGGCGTTTTCAAATTTTATCCTCACCTCATCCGGCCTTACAATCTTGACAAGATGTGCCTGGCTGAGCGCGGTGGGGAGCTTGCCGGCATTCCTGAACCTGACTGTGAGGTCATAATCAATTGAATCACCGCGGTGTTTCTTAACTGTCTTCACGGTGAATTCCTCCCACTCAAGGCGTGGCAGGTGACTGATAAGTTCCATATTGAACAGCGCCTGGCTGGAAGCCCACTTCTCCAAATGCGAAGGTGGAGGGTTCTGGCTGAAGAATTTCGGATGAAACCCGCCGGCTTCGACACTGTCATGAAGAGGGTGGGTGGAAGGTTTCCATTCATGAAAGCCCTGACCGTTATTCGCCTCTTCATCCCAGGCCAGCATATCAAGCTGGTCCTTGTCTCCGTCACCGTCATAGTCTTTCGGCTTTCCTCCGTTCCATAGCTCATCACCGTACCATATTGCACCGTAATACCAGTATCCGAAGTCGGGGCCATGACCGAAGATGGGCTGTCCGTTCCCGTAGTCATTGTAAACATCACCCGCCTTTTCATAACCGGTAATACTGCTTGCCAGGGCATCAAAATATTCATACCATTTGAGGTCCTCGGGGTACATTCTATCCTCCGACGGTGATGTTGAAGGAGGCCGGAGATGCATGGGCACTGTTGTGTCCATTGAGTTTACAACATATATGTTAGGGTGGGTCATCAGGAAGGTGAATACGGCGCGAGTCTCAGGCTCACTGAGTGGGTAGGCACCCGCTCCCCTCTGGGTGAAGCCCCTGCCTGTCATCTCTCTCTCCGGCCGCCAGTTCTCAGGGTAGTTGCGGTGCAGGTCGAGCCCGCCGATGCCGTCCTCATTGAAACGACCGTCGCCGTCATTGTCAACCCCTTCCGAAGCGGTTGAATAGATGCCTTCGCCCCGCGGAACCCTTTTCATAATCCTGCCTGAAGGATCTGCCGGGTCAGACACCAGTGTGCCGTTCTTCCGGTCAGGCCACCTGAGTGTCAGAATAATTCCGTCGCCGTCAAGATCCTCAGGCGGGTCCTCATCAAGGAGCCCGTCGGAATCATTGTCATCCGGTCTCACGGTGCTTCGGTTGCTTTGCGCGGTATTAAGATACAGTTCATGACCGTCAGGATTGTTGACAGGGCGCAGATATACGGTGAAATTATCAAGCAGGTCGGTGATCGCAGGGTCTTTGCCATACCCTTCTGCCAGATGCCTGGCAAGCCAGAGGACCGACTCTGCACTGGTTATCTCTCCGCTGTGCCTGTTTCCCTCGAAAAAGGCCGCGGGCTTATCAGTATCAGAGCCGTTTTTGGCGCTTGTGAGAGTCATCTGCATTATGGGCCTCCCCTCGAAACTGCGGGCGATTTCATAGAGTGACACTATTTCGGGATACTCTTCAGCCCACCAGTTCATCCAGTGGCAGATGACGCCGTAGGTGTGATACCTGTCAAAAGTGAGGGTGTCGGCGGGCGTGTATTCAACCCCGGGGTGCTGAACGCGAGGGAAGAAACTGACCCCGTGCCGGGTGCCGCCAACGGTGTAAAGGGTGGAGTCCGGTCCTGAAGACTCAGGCTGCGCATCAAGGGAAGCGAAAAGTGCCGGAAGGAGGAAACTGATGATGATCAGAGTGCGGGTTAGTTTTTTCATTACAGAGACTTAATTGCGGGAAAACGCAATTAAGGTAATGAATTAGAGAATACGATCAGCCGCGTCTCGAGATAACCTCGAGTTTATTAATGTCGGTGATCTCTATTGTCCGGCCGTTTGCCTTTATGATGCCGTCCCGCCTTAATTCTGAAAATGTGCGTATTACGTTGGCTGAGCTCATGCTGATGAGGTCAGCGATCTCTTTACGCGATACAGGCAGTTCAAATATGCGTGAATGATAAAGATGGTTTGAAAAATAGAGGAGGACAAATGCCACACGCCCTGCAAGGTTTCTCTTCCTGATCTCCAGCCCCAGAGAGATTATGTTTTCAGACGTCCGGGAGAGCACTGAGATCAGATTCAGGGCAAACTTGCCGTTCCGGAGTATCAGGTCGCGGATCAGGCTTATCCTGATGCAGCACACAGCCGAATCTTCAAGCGCCGAGAGTGAATACCTGTATTTTTCCTCGTGAAATGCGTTTGTGTTGCTGACAAACTCAAACGGCCTGGTGATTGTAATGATCTGCTCATCTCCGTCATCGGCGCTCTTGTAAAGCTTTACCATTCCGGTTTTCAGGTACTTGAAATCACGGATAACGTCTCCTTCGCGGTGTATGATCTCTCCTTTGGCATAGACCCTCTCCTCCCTCGTCTCACATACAGTCCGGATGTCATCTTCGTCCAGGGAGGAAAAAGTAACTTCCCTGAGCTCACACGAGAGGCAGGTGCATTTTTTCTTTCTTGTATTCGGGTCAATTATCATGGGGCATACAAATTTAGAACAATCCGTCAATTAATTCGTTCACCTTTCATATTTTTGACACCGGGCAATCAAATCGAGGAGAATAGATGATCTACGGTACGGACTATCATGTGCATACGACATACAGTGACGGCAGGCGGGAACCGGAGGCGTACATAGAGGCGGCCCTTAAACTGGGGCTCAGGGAGATCGGATTCTCTGATCATCTTAACCCCGCCGGAGGCCCTCCCGGGTGGTGCATGCCGCATGACAGGCTTCCTGAATATGCCGGGCACATCCTTCGGTTGAAAAGAGAACACAAGGACATTGCCGTCAGACTGGGGCTTGAGATAGATTATCTTCCGAACACTGAGGAGGTAACTGAGAAAATAATCAACTCATTTCCTTTTGATTTTATAATCGGTTCGGTACATTACCTTGGAGAGGATACTGTAGATCTCGGCCCGGAGTTTTACATCGGAAAGGATATCAACCTGATATACGAGAACTATTTCAACATGGTCTGCGAGGCTGCATCCACAGGGTTCTTCGACATTATGGGACACCCGGACCTTGTGCGCATCCACCGCTTCCGGCCCGAATCAGATATCACCCATCTTTACAGCATGATGGCTTCTGCCTTCGGGATGCATGATGTTGCATTCGAACTTAACACAAACGGCAGGAACAAGCCTCTGAATGATTTCTATCCTGACAGGCAATATCTCCATCTCTTTGCTGAGTACGGGGTGCCGGTATGCGTCAATTCGGACGCTCACTTCCCGGAACGGATCGGTCAGTATTTCAGTGATGCGTATGACCTGTTGAAAAGGGTCGGATACCGGGAAATGGCAGCCTTCTCAGGACGGGAACGATACTCTATACCAATCTGAAATATTTCAGGGGATTTCCCCCTTGCCGGAGCATATCTGACGTCTGCACGAATGGTTTTCAGGCTCCTGATATAAGATGTTCTGCAAGGATTCGGATGCCAATGGCTGCCAGGATAATACCCCCGATTATCTCAACGCGCGAACCGAGACGGCTCCCGGCTGACTTGCCGATACGTATTGCAGTCATCGAGGCCAGGAAAGTGACGGCACCAATGATCAGTCCGGCTGTCCAGATCTGAACTTTCAGCATAGCAAGGCTTATGCCAACGGCGAATGCGTCAATGCTTGTGCCAAGGGCCATTGTAAGCAGTACAGGCCACCGGTTTATATCCATGGGCTGTCTCTCCGATTCAACCTTCAGGCCGCCTATAATCATTCTGATACCAAGAATCATCAGAAGCAAAAAAGCAACCCAGTGATCATATTTTTCAATATAGCCGCTAACGGTTGAGCCAAGAAAGAAGCCCAGAACCGTCAGTCCCCCCTGGAACAGGGCGAGGATGAAGGCTATCCGCATTGCATTGCCGAAGCGTATCTTCGACTCGATGACGCCGCACGACAATGAGACGGCGAAGCTGTCGAATGATAAGCCAAGGGCTATTGCTGCTATTGTAATCAGGTCCATATCTGTGCAGATGGCCGCAAAAATAGTAATAATTGCTATTTTTACCATCCTGTTTGACGGTATGAGGATAGTTGTACAGAGAGTGAAGCGGGCTTCCGTGTCAATTGACGGAAAAGTGCATGCATCAATAGGCCGGGGATTACTTGTGCTTGCCGGTATTGAGGAAGCAGATACGGCAGACGATGCCGGCTGGCTTGCCTCCAAAGTGGTTAATATGAGACTCTTTGACGATGCCGGCGGGGTTATGAACCTTTCTGCCATTGAGACCGGAAGTGAAATTATGATCATAAGCCAGTTTACCCTTCACGCATCAACCCGTAAGGGTAACAGACCGTCATATATCCGGGCTGCGAGGCCGGAAAAGGCAATCCCCCTCTATGAGGAGTTCATTGCCCGCACAGGGGTGCTCCTTGGCAGCACTCCCGCAACGGGAGTATTCGGGGCAATGATGGATATAGAGCTGGTGAACGACGGCCCGGTCACGATAATCATTGACAGCAGAACCAGGGAATGACGGATAAAGAGCTCAAGAGATCCGTTCTGACAGTCACGGCATTTGCTTCCTTCCTGACGCCGTTCATGGGATCGTCAGTCAATCTTGCCCTGCCTTCAATCGGGGAAGAGTTCAGCCTCAATGCCGTCACGCTCAACTGGATAGTGAGCAGCTACATGCTTACAACCTCCATGCTCCTCCTTCCGGCAGGCAGAGCCGGAGACATCATCGGCCGCAGGAAGATGTTCATGGCGGGTATGGTTGTCTTTACCCTCTCAATGATTCTGCTCTCCTTCACCCCTGGCATCCGGTGGCTCATAGGAGTAAGGATTCTTCAGGGGATCGGCGGGGCTATGATGTTCGGTACAAACATGGCAATTATCACATCGGTCTTCCCACCCGGAGAGAGAGGCAGGGCCATGGGAATAAATGTAACTGCGGTTTATGCAGGACTCGCTTCCGGACCATTCCTCGGAGGCATTCTGACCCGTTATCTCGGCTGGAGAAGCATCTTTGCTTTCCTTGTTCCGATGGGGATAATCAGCCTGATCCTCATTCATAGCCGGATGAAAAAGGAGTGGGCGGAAGCTAAAGGGGAAAGTTTCGACTGGACAGGTGCCGTAATTTACGGTCTCGCTATGGCAGCACTTATATTCGGTTTCTCAAAGCTGCCTTCATTGCAGGGATGGGTAATCACTGGCGCCGGGCTGATTCTCATGCCCCTCTTCGTCCTGCGGGAGCAACGTGCTGTTCATCCTCTCTTCGACATAACCCTTATCTCAAGGAACAGGGTATTTGCATTCTCAAGCCTGGCGGCGTTGATCCATTATGCAGCCACCAGCGCCATCGGCTTCTTCCTGAGCCTCTTCCTTCAGTACATAAAGGATCTTGGACCACGGGATGCGGGATTCGTACTCATGTCATGGCCGGTGACGATGGCACTCATATCGCCTCTTGCCGGAAAGCTCTCGGATCATCATAATCCGGGAGTGCTTGCCTCAATCGGGATGGCAATATCTGCGGTGGGCCTGGTAATGCTGTGCTTCCTGACCCCGCAAACCTCGGTGGCATTCATTGTGGCAGTCCTTCTGATAATGGGAGCCGGATTTTCTCTGTTCTCTTCTCCAAATTCAAATGCTATTATGAGCTCCGTGGAGAAGCGCCAGCTGGGGAATGCCTCCGGCATGCTCGGCACAATGAGAAACGTGGGACAGACCTTCAGCATGGCAATTGCACTAATGCTGCTTGCTCTCTATATGGGCAATGAAAAGATCAACCCGGGCAACTATCTCCAACTGATGAATTCAATGAAAGTCGGGTTCATCGTCTTTTCAATTCTCTGCTTCGCCGGAATATTCGCCTCTCTGGCCAGAAATAAAAGCCTTCGCAAATAGTCTGATTTTTATTTGCTTTTCAGTAAAAAAAACTAAATTGACCCGCGGTTGACGGCAGGAATGCAGTCATTGTCTGAATATACATAACATTCATTATGAGCAAATTATAAGAAAAACTGTTGAATCATGACTACTCACCCGATGAGATGGGAGAGTGCAT
>CAZHAI010000103.1:0-3547 GCA_964530645.1 uncultured Rikenella sp.
ATATTGACAACTTCAACGACATAAATGTCGGCGATGTAATTGAAGGGTATCAGACCGTTCAGGTCAAAAAGACACTGTAGAATTTTCGATTGTCGATGAGCAATTGTTGATTAAAAGATTTTCACAATCGCAAATCATAAAAAAAGCTGCCCGAAAGCAGCTTTTTTTATCTTATTATAGGGTGATTATGCTCCAATAAGCTTCTTGTATGCTTCGGCATCGAGAAGGTCATTCACTTCCGAAGCGTCGGCAAGCTCAACCTTCACCATCCATCCCTGGCCGTAAGGATCTGTGTTGACAAGGTCTGCCTTGGTGTCAAGCTCCTCGTTCTTCTCCTTCACGGTGCCGCTGACCGGCATGAAGAGATCAGATACTGTCTTGACTGCCTCAACAGTTCCGAAGACCTCACCATGACCCAGTTCCTCACCTACAGTCTCGATCTCGATGAAAACTATATCACCCAGCTCATGCTGTGCAAAATCGGTGATGCCTACGGTTGCTTCATTGCCTTTGATAAGAACCCACTCATGATCCTTTGTGTACTTCAGGTTTGACGGAACATTCATTTCTGTATATTTTATTGTTAGACTTTGATCTTCAGGTCTCAGGTTGTCAAAAATACATCTTTTTTAATATTTAAACCCTGATAAAAGCTTTTTTTACTTCCGGCCCCCTCCGGTCACTGTACAAGCGTGAACCTCAGGCTGAAACCGAAGTTGGTATTGGATGTAAGGAAGGTGTTTGCCACAAACGGGTCATTCATCGTGTGGTCTGCATAGATCTGCAGGTTGAACCTGTCACTGAGCACATAATCCGCCGTTGCTCCGACAGTGAACACCTTCTGTCCTGCAACAGGCTGGTTCACCTGCTCTATAAGCTTGCGCGCCAGTGTTTTATTATCCCTTATTGAGAAATCGAGTTTAATGTTGAGGTCGCTCTCAAGCGCTTTCTGCCCTGTACGCGAGCGCAGCATGATTGCAACATTGTCAAACCGGTAGCCGGCCCCGATTGTGATTTCGTCATTCCTGATGTCCGCCACCTGGTTGCTTGTGAGGTTGAGAGTGACCGTGCGTGACTTGCGGTACTCGATCCTTGTTGTGAGTGAGTTTTTCCATCCCAGATCGATGTTTATGAAGGGACTGAACTGCTCATTGATTGTCACTGTGTTGATTTCGAACTGTGGGATGTAATTGGATTTCAGGTCACGGATCCTGCTGATGCCTGACTCATCCGGGTCATAGTAAAGGCTTGTGTTGAACGAACCGATTGTGTAAGTTGACCTGTACTGGTGTGACAGGCTGACCGAGTTGAATACCTTCCTCACGGCTTCGAATTTCGTCAGCCCCTCGAAATTGATTCTCCAGTTGGGCATCATGTGCATCATTGATGGGAACGGAGAAAGGGATATCTTCTCAGGGTCCCTGCGTGTGTAGGCTGCAAGGAATGCAGGGACCAGAACTTCGCCGGAAGTGATGCCGTAGCCGCTTGCATACGGACCTGTGACAGGCTCTCCCGTGACAGGGTCGAAGCCGGGATCATACAGGTTGTCAACCTGCTGGCGCTCATCTGCCCTGCGCTGCGAGATGATTGCAGTATAATCGCGGAACCTCTCGAATGTCTGAGACACATATTCTCCTGACTTTGGTATCTTCTCGAAGGCGGTACCCCATGAAACGACTGATATTGTAAAGTTGCCCGTGAGGCGGGTGTTCCTTGTGCTGTCAGGGAAGTTACCGAACCGGTCGGCCCTCAGGTATGAAGAAACTGTCTCCGAGTAACGGCGGTCCGCCGTCACGTCAAGTCGGAGGCCAGGGAAGGGTTCAATGTTGGCCCTCAGGTTGACCTGCTCGCGCTTGCTGAAAGTGGCAGCGTTGTTCAGAAGGGTATCAGTTGTAATCCAGCCGTTTATAACAGCCTCATCAAAGAACCGCTCGTCAGTCAGTCCCACAAGGAAGCGCCATCCGGGTGACGACATGCCCCCGTGGTTTTCCTGGCCAAGGAAAGAGGTGCCCGGCAGGTATCCGGGAAGAATGTGTCCCTGCTCAACTGTATATGTAGCCGAGACATTCCTTAACGCCATAAGGCCGCGTACGACATAACGGCCGACAACACTTGCCATGCCGGGTTTCTTCTCCACCCTGCCTTTGACATCGACGTTTGCATTTGTAACGTCAGTGTCAGGGATATAGTCAATGCGCATGTCAGATACCACGTCAAACTTACCGTTGACGGCGCCGCCGTCAGGTCCGGTTACAGTGACTGTGACATCCCTGGTTTTGAGGTTGTGGTTGATGATGCGTGCTTTGCCGGCTTTCAGGGCGATACCCTTGCGGCTGTGCGTCACCTCCTCATAGCCAAGGCTCATGCGCTGGCGGGCTCCGGGCTGGGTGGAGGTCTCAATCTCCTTGAGGAACTTCACCTTGGTGTAGAGGTTCGTCAGGTTAGCCTGCAGCGTGAACTGTCCGTTATTCGAGTTCTTGATGATGTTACCCGGATTTATATTCATCGAATCAGGGAAAACAGTACCCGCCAGCCAGTCATACCTGGCGCTGTACCTTGCATTCGATGTCACCCAGGAGAGCAGCGGCAGTTTGTTGATGGGGACATTGTAGTTGAAGTTCAGCAGGTGGTAATAGCTCGTTGTCCTCCCGAAGTTGCTCAGGTTGGTCATGACAGAGTCACGCCAGCCGTCAAAGAGATCAGGATAACGCTTGCGGTCCACGCCTCCGTCCGGTTCATCAATGCGGGCGATGCTGCTGGCGGTGAAGTCCACCTTAAGCTGCTTGGTGATGTCATACTTGACGTCATAGAAGCGTGTCCACTGGAAGTCCTTTGTGAAAACAGGCTCGATCAGCAGACCCGGATTATTTATGTTTCGGGTCTTCACCTCATTGTAGTACCTGTAGATATCTGTACGGACCGTGACATGCTTCGGGAAGAGATATACATTGAAGTCCTTGATCAGTCTGAAGGCCGGCGAGTTAAAGATTTTGGCCTTCTGGAACGGGGTGAAGTTCTTCGGCCTGGCTTCAAAATCGTATGCCACGCCTCCCCTGTATGTTCTCTCAACGTCCACCTCGGTCCTCGGGTCGGTGTTGTAAACCTCATTGAAGGCGTAGCTGACCGAGACATTTGCAGGGTCCCAGGCATGGGGTTTCTCGCCTCTCTTGGTCGTGCCGGCGTTACTGACTGTCAGGGTTCGGCGGCGCGAGTACTCTTCAGAAAGGTTTAGGACGCTGTCGCGCTCTGCCTTCGTCTCCAGGTTGTCAAGTGCGTCATTTAGCAGGATATCAGGATCGAGGGGGTCATACTGAGGTCTGATACGGTTCTCGGAGAAGCCCATGTAAACGGGGATGCGGATGGCTGCCTTCTCCGGGAAAAACTTGCCCAGCTCGAGGTTAGACGAGAGGTCATACTGAATCACCTGCTCCATGCTGCGCTGGCTGACGTTCTTGTCAATGCTGCCCCATCCCGGTGTGCTTGTCTGGCCAACCAGGTTGACCGTCCCCAGGTCAGCTAGTCTGGCCTGCATCTGCGCGTTCGCGGC
>CAZHAI010000103.1:3557-7390 GCA_964530645.1 uncultured Rikenella sp.
CCATCCTCCCTCCTCCCGGAAGTCGCTCAGGCGAAGCTCGTTGATCCATACTTCTGCGGAGCGCGGTGCTCCGTCATCGCTCTGCGGACGGCGCGTCCTGATAGGGTTCCTGACACCCACCATCACTACCCTTACGTTGCTGAGGTTGGGACTGCCACTGACTGAGATGCGGGCTGTGCCGGCCTGGACGGAATAGATATCCGCTTCGCTGATTGATGAACCCGGTTTTCGCATTGCTGCATCACGGGCCTGCTTCGCGTCAAGCAACTGCGAAAGGTCTATGTCGATTTTGTTCTCCTCAGGCCATACTGCGGCTCTCTGCTCCTCGATATCATTGTTGTATCTGCCATAGGGGGTCAGCTTCAGCGGTATCTCATACTCGTAAAAATTGCTCCTGTAGTCAGACCCCAGCCTGACGAAGACTGTCACCTCTTCATCCTGCAGCGGCTCACCGATGAGTGCCTCGGCATGGACCTCCATCTTAAGCCTTCGGTACTGCCTCATATCGAGTGTGACATTCTTGTAGGTGGCCCTGGCATCGCCGTCGGCGAGATCGCGAACACGAAGGACCATAGACTGTTCGTTGAGCTGCCTCAGCTGGGGGTTTGCGGGATCAATCACACGGTCAAAGCCGGGAGGCAGCACATAGTTCACGGGCTCCTTGCCGGCATTTTCCTCAATGCTTACCGAGCTGATCTCGAATGTGCCATCATCCTCCTCAGGAATTGTGATACGCTCGCCACCCTCGAAGAATGTCAGGTTGTACTTGCGCCATTCCGATCTTACAAGCTCGAGGCGCGCAAAACGCATTATGACCTCTTCATCTAAATTGCGCATGAACATCCGGAGGAAACGGATCGACTTGAAATCACGTATCGAGCCAATTCTCCTCTCATAGTCTGTTACCGGAATCTTGAACTGGTACCATTTGACAGGTGATTTCTCACCGTTTGCAAAAGTGGCGTTATATTCAAGCTCATCAACTATGAAGTTCTCACCTACCACCATATCCTCCGGCCTGAGGCTGATGTGATACTGGTAGTAACTCTCCGTCTCGCTGAGGGTGTTGTCACGGTTGATGTCCTCCATGTCGGGAAGCGTCGTGCCGCTTGTTGGATATGACTCGGTTGACATCTCCGAGGTAGGTGAGTTACCCTCTGTGCCGTTGAATTTCTTGTAACGCTCAAGGATACCCAGCTGAAGCAGGTCATAGTCGGAATCCCTGAAGTAGTTGAAGTCGTCAGCTGACGGGTCTTCAAATATCTTTTCCAGGATCTCGGGGCTGACCACTGCACCCACTGCCTGGAGGTAACTGTCAAAGAATGCGACCTCATCATCGTTGCCGAGGCCGTCAAGCCCCACATCCTGGTAGCGGCGGGAGTCGATGTTGTTGTCAAAGGCGTGCACTACGGCCTGCACGGTGGGCACACGGCCCCATACAGTTGTATCTACGTTCACAAGCAGCGGCGAGACGGGAAGACCGTTCTCAAACTGCTTCCGCGAATCGCGAAGGATGTCCTCCGAGATGTTTCCAAGGTTAAAGTAAAGATCACCCCCTTCATGATCAGGATTCTCCACGAAGGGATCCATGACCCAGAATTTTATGTACTGGATGTTGGCCGACTCGAAGTCATTTGTGAGAAGCTCGCGCATCATCCCTCCCCAGCGTGTCCTTGGTGAATTGAGCAGGCCGTCGGCCCCGAGCCCTGCCGAGTATGCGCCGGACAGCACATCGAAGTTGTAGGGTCCGCGTTCATACGGATAGAAAGCCAGGTTAAGAACGGAGATGTTTGTGGGGATGCCGCTGGGCGACTCTTTGAACGGAAAGATCTCCGTCTCGTAGATCTCCCTGACGAAGTGGCTGGATTGCAGATCAGGGTTGGCGCGGATGTGCCCCGGGGTGGTTGAACCGTTACGCAGGAAGAGTGGGTCAATTACATACCATGCCAGCCGTGCCCTGTTGAATCCTGACCGGATGTCCTTGCTCAGCTGCGCCTCTGGGAAGAGGAGATCCTGCCCCTGCGGAACGCTTGCAAGTGACCAGGCATTGAATGCCCTCAGATCAAGAGAGATCTCACTTGCTTCGAAGTCATCGATATAGACCGCCCCCTCGGAAGTGATTGCTTTGCTGTGCCCGGGTACCAGGTGGGCGAACTCGCCGAAGAAGTTGATTGAAGAGGGGGCATTCGTCTCAATGAGCGGAAGCCAGTCGATTGCACTGGTGAGGAGTTGCGACTCAGCCCGGTATGAGGCATCAAAACCGTAAATTGTGTTTGAGATCGGGTCATCCCCGTATGTGACCTTCTGCGTGTAGGGTCTCTCGGTGAGCCGCAGGACCGTTCCTCCCAGGTTGAATTTCTCGGAGAAGCGGTAGTTGAGATGGGTGCCTACGAGCGTCTTTGTCTGCAGCCCGAAGAACTGATTGCTTTCAAGTGAAACCTGGACGGGGGTCTGCGACTCAATGATTGCGGAGTTGATTATCTTGACAGAACCCATGTTGTAGTCAACCGTATAGTCCACATTCTCCGTGAGGGTAACACCACCGGCAGTTACCTTGACCGAGCCCTCCGGTATGTTAGCCACGTTCAGCCTGATTTCTGACCCCGAGGCTGATGTGAACTGGCCCCTGAGAAGATATTTGTTCTTCTCGGCCATCTGTCTTGCCACTGTCTGAGTGGAGTCATATAGCTCCGTGAAGACGTATTGCCTTATCTGTTCAGGATCAGTGATATACTTCAAAAGATGCCGCCCGAAGGGCTCAAGCACGGGGAAGATGATCCTCCCCTTCTCCCCCATTACGGTTATGCCTTCAACAAAGTCAAACAGGCCGTCAGGTTGCCTGTCAAGCTGTGAGTTGAGCTGGTCAAGGCCCAGAGCCTGAAGCAACACTTTGCCATCAAGCGGAGTACCGGGGAGGTAGTTCAGTGCGTTGCCTGTCTTGTCATCCTGGTAGAGGATATTTACCTCGAAGTTCTTTGGCTCGATCCTGCCGGACCCGATGTTGTAGATGTTCTTCATCATCAGCTTCCATGAAGGGATCTGCGGACTCAGGGTAGTCCCCTTGATCAGCTTCAGTATGAGTGCGTCAGGCGCTGTGATGCCGTCGGTTGAAAACTCACCTACCTTGAATACCTGGCCGTTGTAGGTGTACTCATAGGCCACGGCAAGCACCTCATCATTGTTGAGCGCCATGTTGAGGGAGATGTACCCGAGCTGCCGGTTTACAGTATACTCACGCTCGGTCAGCCTGCGCGCATTCTCGATCTTCTCATAGTCGCGGCCAATCTGGAACCCCGGATAAAGGCCGGCAAACGCGTCAGCCACCTGGTCAATGTTCCTTATGTTGCCGTAGGTTGTGTTCAGCTGCTCATACATGCCGTTTGTATTGTTCGACGGGTTGACCGGGCCGCCGGGCATGCCCTGAAATCCAGGGACAGTGTTGAAGATATTTGCCTGGTTCTCAGCAAGGTCGAGGAAGGCCACTATGTTCCTGTTGCTCACATCCTCGAACCGGCTGGTCTCATTTGTTATCCATACCTCGATCTTCTCGATGTTGAGACCGGTGCTGACGATCGGGAGATTTGCAAGCGCCCCGTCAAAGTTCTCCCTGAAATCCTGGGCGAGGAAGAAGTGGCGGTTGGCCTCGTAGCTGTCAGCAGTGATCTCGTAATCACTGATCTGTGACCCGCCCTTTACCTCCACTACTGAAGACTCGCCTTTCTGCTGTGAAAAGACTGTAGTCATGTTCAGCTTGCCGAACTGCAGCTCGGTCTTCAACCCGAAGAGACTGTAGCTTCCTGTGATGAGCGTACCGTTAAGTGGAAGGGTCACAT
>CAZHAI010000104.1:0-7304 GCA_964530645.1 uncultured Rikenella sp.
GGTTTCGGCATTCGAAACGCCACATACGAGATGAGCAGGTTTGTCTGCAATGCGCGTGTGAACCACTGCGAGATAAGCAGGGTGAAGATCGAGGGCGATGACAAACCACTATTTTACGGGGGCCGGTGTGAAAAATACGAGACTGACGGAAGGAAGAAAGACAAGAGCCGGCTGCCTGACCTTTTCAGCAAACGAACGGAGATGCTTACCGGTGATTACACCGAGGGCAAGCCCGACGGCAGGATCACGATCGGCATACCCAGGGCGCTTATGGTTTACTGGCAACAGTTCCCGTTCTGGAGGACCTTTTTTGAGGAGCTGGGGTTCAGGGTAATGCTCTCACGTAATTCTGACAGGAGATTGGTTGCGCAATCAATCGAGGCCATAACAGCCGAGACCTGTCTGCCGGTGGAGCTGATGCACGGTCATGTGATAGACCTGATAGAACAGGGTGCGGATTATATCTTCCTCCCATTTATTGTAAGCGGCAAATACAAGGAAGGCGACAAGACTACAAACTCCAACTGCCCCTGGATACAGTCATTCCCGTTCATGGTGAAGGCAGCACTTAGAGGCAAGGTCGATGACTCGAAGTTCCTCACACCCGCCCTGCATTTCAGGTATTTTGAACGTGCCCTTATCAGGGAACTGACGGCATTCTTCGGTGAACGGTTCGACCTTAACGCCAACAGCATCAGGAAAGCAATACTCAAGGCTGACGGTGTGCAGGTGGCGTTTGAGAAGGGCCTTGTGGAGTACGGGCGTAAGGTCATGGCCGACATTCCGGCCGGCTGTCGTCCCGTGGTTATCCTTGGCAGGCCCTATAACGGCTCAGATCCGCATCTTAATCTTGACCTCACAGGGAAGCTGCTGGCACAGGATGTCATGCCCATCCCGCTTGATATGCTGGATCTTTCACTGCCGGAGATCTACGGTAACTACCGGAACATGTACTGGCCCAACGGGCAGAAGATAATAGCTGCCGCACAGTATGTTACCAGAACTGAAGGTCTTTATGCGGTCTATATCAGCAACTTCAGATGCGGTCCCGACTCCTTCATATGGCATTACGTAACCGAAGAGCTGAAGGGCAAGCCATTCCTTCACCTGGAGGTTGACGAGCACTCAGCTGATGCAGGTATGGTGACCCGCATCGAGGCATTCCTTGACAGTCTTGCAGGTGCAAAACAGAATGAGAAGAAGAATGTGCCCGTTTTCCGTCCCCGTCCCAGCCCGTCAGAGCCGGATGTAAACAGGACCCTGTACTTCCCTTATATGCATGACGGCGCCTATTTTGTGGCTGCGGCGGCACGAAGCATAGGCATCCCTTCTGAGGTGCTTCCGAAACAGACAGACGAGGAGATAGCCCTGGGCAGGAAATACACATCCTCAAAGGAGTGCTTCCCTATGATTTGCACTACCGGCAGCTTCCTCAAGAAGCTTATGGAGCCGGGCGCTGATCCCTCGAAGATGAGTTTCTTCATGCCTGATCATAATGGTCCGTGCCGGTTCGGGCAGTATAACCAGTTTCAGAGGATACTCTTTGACAGGCTTGGATTCAGGGAGGCGGAACTTGTGACACCATCCAATGACACCGCCTATGCCGACCTGGCTGGTGACCGAAGCAGGAAGTTCAGGATCAACGCATGGAAAGGATTCGTCTCATTTGACTATATCAGGAAGCTGTACCGGGAGATACGGCCATACGAACTGAACAAAGGTGATACTGAAGAGGTCTACAAGGCAGCCCTGAAGAAGGTTGAGAGTTGCATTGAGAACAACAGCCGGGGACTCCGCCGTCTGCTTGTAGAGATAGCAGGTGAATTCATGGCAGTGAAGGCCGACAGGAGCCGCCGGAGACCGGTCGTTGCTGTCCTGGGGGAGATCTACATGAGGGACAATGCCGGGTGCAACGGCAATATCGCCAACCGTCTCGAAAACCTCGGGGCAGAGGTAGTGATCGGACCATTCTCGGAATGGATCACCTACTCCACGCACCGCTTTACACGTGACAGCAAGTGGAAGAACGACACCCGGGGACTGATCAAATCGAAGATCCAGGGCATCGGGCAGGAGGTGATCGTCGACTATCTCCTCAGGGGCATAAACAAACTCACGGACACCACGAAGGATGTCTCACTGCATGAGATATTAAAACTGAGCAACAAATATGTAAGCGAGTTCTACGACGGTGATCCTCCGATAGCCATGGGCTCATCGGCTGCCCTGGCGCAGAGAGGCGTATCAGGTATAGCTGCAATACTTCCCTTCACCTGCATGCCGGGCACACTTGTAGCATCTGTAAGCGATTCATTCCGGAAGGACAACAATAATATTCCTTTCCTTAACATAGCCTATGACGGCCAGGATACTGTCTCACTGGAGACACGCCTCCAGGCCTTCATGTTCCAGGTCAGGGAGTATGCTGAGGCTCGCCAACCAGTGTCATCTCTTCAATGAGATATCCTGCGCCGGCCAGCTTGTCGATTATAAACAGCACATATCTGATATCCAGGCTGATATTACGACTCTGCTTCGGGCTGAACATGATGTCCGAAGCTACTCCTTCCCACGCCCGGTCAAAATTGACCCCAATCAGGTGACCATTGGCGTTCAGAACCGGACTGCCTGAGTTTCCGCCTGTAGTATGATTGTTTGCGATGAAGCATACCGGCACGTCTCCATTGACGGCATACCTGCCGAAATCCTTCTTCTCATAGAGCTCCCTGAGCCGGTCTGGAACATCGTAATCATATATCTCAGGATTGTCCTTCTCCATCACTCCTGAGAGTGTTGTCTGATGCTTGTGGTAAACGGCATCGCGCGAGTCATAGCCCATCACTTTACCATATGCGAGCCGCAGGGTGGAGTTTGCATCAGGGTAAAAGACCCTGTCGCCCCCCTGTTCCATCTGTGCCGCCATATAAAGCTTGTTCAGTTCCGACAGCCTGTTGTCCGCGGCGCTCATCTCACCCCTGATCCTCGACTCTATGAGACCGGCAGCTGAAACTGACATCCTGTAGAATGGATCTTTCTCTACTTTCTTCGGATCGAAATTCATAATGAGATCCTTTACTTTCGCCTCATTTGTGAAAATCGACTTTTCGAAGAGTTTTTCCGCGGCAGCAGCGAAGTCGCCCCCGGAGGAGGCTGCAAGCTCCCTGTAAGCTTCTGCCTGCCACTCCGGTTCGATATTCTTCCCGTACAGCTCCATGACAGCAACGAACAGCTGCTTCGAAACATTGACATCAAAGTTTCGGAAGTAGTTGTCAGAATAACCCTGGAGTCTCTGGAGCTCCTTGTCAAGTTCAGGCTTCAGGGCAGGATCCTTTTTCTGCGCCATTTCAACAGCCCTCCTGAAAGCGCCAGCCAGTCCTGCCGGCTCTGTTCCTGCTGAACCGAATACCTCACTGGTATAAACATTTACAAGATAATTATGAGTATAGTTCTTATAGATCTCAGCGTACTCATCAAGTATCTTTCCGTATTTGCGTGTTCGCTCCGGGTCGGATGCCACCCATTTTGTGAACTCCTTCTCGAAGGCCTCCTTGCGTTCAATACCGTTCATCTTCTCGAGGCTCTGAATCTCCCCGATCCATTTCTTCCAGCCGTTTGCCAGGCCAAATGATTTTCCCGAGTACTTAAGCCTTACGCGCGGATCTTTTGCCATTTCCTGATCCATGATTGAGATTTTCTTACCGCGTATCTCCACCTGTTTCGGATAGATCACCTCCTTCAGCATCCTTATGTGATGGGAAGGTGCATACTCCTGTGTGCGGCCCGGATAGCCGAAGACCATTGTAAAATCGCCCTCCCTGACTCCGGCAAGAGACACGGGAAAGTGATAGGCAGGACGGTAAGGTACGTTCTCGGCTGAATATGCGGCTGGCTTGTTCTCTTTGCTGGCATAGACCCTGAAGAGGGAGAAGTCACCTGTATGCCTGGGCCAGACCCAGTTGTCAGTGTCACCCCCGAACTTGCCAATGGCTGAGGGGGGAGCCCCTACAAGCCTGACATCACGAAAAACCTCATTGACGAGGAGGAAATACTGGTTCCCAAGGAAGAATGGCCTGACGGCTGACAGGTAATGGGTACCTTTAACAGCTTCGGCATTGATGGCGGTTATATTTGCATTAATAACAGCCTCACGCTTTTCCCTGTCCATATCATCAGTAACACCTTTGAGCACTTTGTCGGTGACATCTTCCATGTATTTCAGGATTGTAACCGAGAGACCGGGGTTTGACAGCTCCTCCTTTGCGGAAGCAGCCCAGAAGCCGTCCGTCAGGTAGTCATGCTCCATGGTGGAGTGGTTCTGGATCTGGCCGTAACCACAGTGATGATTGGTGATTATCAACCCCTTGTCAGAGATAAACTCGCCCGTGCAGCCTCCTCCAAAAAGTACTACTGCATCCTTCATGGATGCCTTGTTAATGCTGTAGATATCTTCGGCAGTCAGCTTAAAGCCGTTCTCCTGCATCAGTTTGATGTTATACTTCTCGATGAGCACGGGGATCCACATCCCCTCATCTGCCAATGCAACCGGAGTGGCGAGTGCCAGGAGGAGCATTGCTGTAATAATCTGTTTCTTCATATCGATTTGATTTTGTTTCCTGTAAATTCGAGCAGAGCTGAGTAGACCTCACTAACGGGCATGCCAACGACGTTGTAGTATGACCCTTCAATTCCTGTTATGCCCCTGAGCCCAATCCACTCCTGGATACCATAGGCGCCGGCCTTGTCGAGGGGTTTGTAATTTTCAACATAATAGTCTATCTCATCGCTGCCAAGATCCCGGAAGGTCACACCCGTGGTGACGGAGAAGACTTTCTTTCTTTCACTGTCTCTGATGCAGATGCCGGTGATCACTTCGTGCCTGCAGCCTGAGAGCTGCCTGAGGAAGCGGACTGCTTCGTCGTTATCCGCCGGTTTGCCAAGCAGTTTTCCGTGGCACCACACTATTGTATCCGCCGTGATTATCAATTGGTTAGAAGCAATCGCCTTACTCCATGAGTCTCCCTTTCCGGAAGCAAGGTATTCTGCAATTTCATTTCCCTTAAGATTCTCAGGCCATATCTCAACGAATCCTGTCTCAGCCACTCTGAACCTGAAGCCGGCCTCTGTCATCAGCTGCCGGCGCCGTGGTGATGCGGAGGCTAAAATCAGATCATAATCCTGCAGTCCGTCACAAATCATTCTAGGCAATATTTCCGGAGGTGATTATCGCACCTGCTGCAAGTGAGTAAAGGATACCGGACAGCATGACCAGTTTCATGAGCCTGCTGGCGAAATGCAGGTGCTTTTTCTCTTTTGCGGTGATTACCCTGTAGATGACCACGGCCAGAGGTAATGCAACCAGGATAGAAAGCCATGCAAGAGTGATCCTGTCATGCAGGTACCTGTTCCATACGATATACAGCAGGGCTATTGTCACAAGCGCAAGCACCACAACAATTACCCGGCAGACGCTCAGGCCTGTTATCACCGGCAGTGTCTTCCTGCCCGTTTCCCTGTCGCCTTCACAGTCCTCCATGTCCTTGATGATTTCGCGTATCAGAGTGGTAAGGAAGGCGAAGAGGGCGAAGCCTCCCACCCACCAGAAAAGTACGGCCACACCGGGAAAATCCAGGGCTGCCTGGGAATAGTATCTGTAGACAGGCGCTGCGTCATACACCACCACGAGCATGGGTACCATGGCTACAAGCAGAGCAACGATTATATTACCAACGAGCAACTGCCGCTTGTAGGTAGTGGAATAGAACCAGAGCAGGCCTGATATGAGGGCGAAAAAAATCCCCAGCCACACAAACCCGATTCGCGCGGAGACGTATGTGCCGCCCAATACCCCGAGGATGTTGAAGACGTTGTGATACATCATCGCCTTACGCCTGGTGATTGTGTTGCCCACGATTATGGAACCCCTGTTGATCAGATCGGCACGTATATCGAAGTAGTCGTTTATAACATATCCGGCAGCGGTTATCAGACATGTTGAGATGACAAGTATTACGAAATCAATCCACCCGAGCCGGAAAGTCATAAAGGCACTTACAACCGGATCGCCGGCCAGGGTCACAGGCATGGCGCCAAGAAGGGGCCTGATGATCGCATACCTCATCAGCATCATCGTCAGCGCCACAACCATCAGGTTGGGCAGCCTGATAAGGTTCATGAGGTCCTTTAGATTCTCACCACGAGAATGCTTCATGATCCATCCAGTTTTTATGAAGGCGGAGAGCCTGCTCAATTACATCACGTACACATCCCTCTCCCCCATTTTTGTCGGATATGTACATGGCAATCTGTTTGATCTCGCTGTCGGCATCCGCCGGGCAGGCTGGCAGTCCAACCATTTTCATTACCTCAAAATCGGGTATGTCATCTCCCATGTAAAGCACGTTTTTCGGGTCCACTTTCCATTTGGAAACGAGTTCCTTCATGCTCTCCTTCTTCGTCCTGGAGTTGAGATAGACGTCATTCACTCCCAGGGTTTTAAGGCGGTTGATATACTCTTTGGATTTGGCTCCCGAGATCACACCCACATGATATCCTTTCTTCACCGCAAGCTGGATTGCATAGCCGTCCCTGAGGTTTACGGTCCGCAGCGGTACACCCCAGACGGAAAGGTCTATTGTCTGTTTCGACAGTACGCCGTCAATGTCAAAAACGAATGCTTTTACGCCTCGAAGCTCTTCCTTGAAGTTGATCATTTTTTGTTTTTCCCGTAATACCCGGCTATCATACTGCTGATAAGCCGGTAGAGTTTCTGGTATTGAGGTGAGAAAGATAACAAATCGATGTGACTTTTTATGGTGCCTGAATCATGTCGCACAGCAGGGCCTGTCTGGGCTGCTGACGGGCCTGTGCGGACCGCCTTCCTGGCAGTCTCCTCTATCAGTGGACGGAGCAGCAGAGGATCAATCCCTGCCCTTTTGGCAATAGACTCGCCTGTCGTCATCATGAAATTAGAGAAGTTATTTGTGAACACAGCTGCCACATGGAGCTGATTCCTGGATTGCGAATCGCAATCCCAGGCGCCTGCGCCGATACTCTCTCCCAGCTCCCTCAGAATCTTCAGGGTGCGGCTGTCAGTTGCCTCAATGAAGAAGGGCACTTTCCTGAGTTCAGGGGGAAATCCTCTTGTGAATGTCTGCAACGGGTAAAGAACCCCGGCACCGTTTCTACGGCCCAGTACTGCCAGCGGGACACTGCCTGCGGTGTGGATGATAACGGTACCTGAAGGGATTACAGCATCGGCAGCCACCTGTGAAACAGCAGTATCGGTAACCGAAAGAATAAGAATA
>CAZHAI010000105.1:0-7275 GCA_964530645.1 uncultured Rikenella sp.
ATTTACCAGCAATGAGGTTTCATCATACATGCTCGCAAAACTGAGGTCACAGACAAATGTGCCAAGGTTCAGGGCCATGCTTTTACTTGCCGTATAGTTGCTCTTGTTCTCAACTGGGTTAAGCAGCGTTGCATCAAAAGTTGCCCCTGCTTCCTTGATGAGTTGGGCCACCTCAAGCGGAGTAGGAAGAGCATTGAAGACCTTTTCGGCACTTTTAATCTGCTCCATCGTCTGCTCATCGGGACTGACGGCTTCTCCCTTTTCACTGTTCGCCTCACCCCTGGTTTTCCCCTTGCATGATGTGGCAGCCAGGCAGAAGGCAAGAGCGGTCACGCCCAGAATCAGCGGCAGAATTTTAAGCTTACTGTTCATAATGATTTTAGTTTTTGTTATCACAGGCCCTTACAAGACCGATTTTTACTTTTTTAATAAACGTATTTGCCATCAAGTTATTATTTACCCATAAATTTGTTCCAAAGTATATGTGATGGAAAGGTCAGAAAAGAAGCTAGCCGAACTGGGAAAAGTGCTCAATGGAGGCAAAAACCGTGAGATAGAGTCAAGGATCAGCCTGCTGCGCACCGAACCTCCGTTCGAGGGGGCGTTGAAACTGGTTGCACTTTATTATGACAGGACCGATGATGAGAATATAAAGCAGTCAATCACCGGACTTTTCAATGATTTGAAGGAGAAGCGGTTCAGGTCTGAGGTGATCGAAGCAATTGACGCCGTCACCCGTCCCGGATCAAAGGCAATGCTGACTTCCTCCTGCTGGCAGTCAGGACTGGATTATTCCGGGCATGCCACTGCCCTGGCCGGATTCTTTATGGCAGGTGATTATATGACATCACTCGAATGTTTCACTGTAATCGAGACCTGCGCCGCAGATATTTCTGACAGCGACCGTACCAGGATCATTTTTGGAATGCAACAGCAGATGGATTCATGGGATACCCCGAAACAAAAACTCGCCGGGGAACTTATTGCCCTGCTTAAAGGGTAGCCGGTATGCCGGATTCACTCCTCTTCAACCGGGAAGAGACAAGACAGCCGGGATCAGTGTCACCTGCTGCCGGACAGCAAAACTGCTAAACGTAGGAGCTGTAATGCTTCATGAACTGCGATCTCTCAAAGAGTGAAGGATTGTCCACATTCCTGTAGTTCAGCTTTCCCCTGAAATCGCCTATGGTCTTGTACTCCTTGACAGCCATCCATTTACGAAGCGCTTCATTAATCTCCGTCACAACCGTGAACCCGCGCTTGTAGAGTGCAGAACAGACCTGCACGGTGGTTGCTCCGGCCAGGAGGTACTTTATCGCATCTTCACCGGTGTAAACACCCGTCGACGCAGAAATATCAATCTTCATGTCCTGTGCGCTTGTCATACCCACCCAGCGAAGCACATAACGCTGTTCAACAGGGTTGGAAAGCACAGAAGCCGGTTGAATGCTCAGGTTGTTTATGTCAATATCGGGTTCGTAAAACCTGTTGAACATGACAACGCCGGCAGCACCGTGATTGTGCATCTGCCAAACAAAATTCAGGAGGTTTGAAAAGCGAAGGCCGATTTTCACGCTTACCGGAATCTTGAGTTTCTTCTTCAGATTGTCTATTATCTTGAAATAAATCTTCTCAGAATCGTTGCTGTTCTCATGCTTGTCGGTAGGGATGAAGAATATGTTAACCTCAAGTGCGCTGGCACCGGCTTTTTCAATCTCAAGGGCGAAATCAATCCACCCCTTTGGCGAAAAGCAGTTGATGCTGGCAATAACCGGAATTTTAACACTCTTCCGTGCCCCGGCAACCAGGTCAAGATAAGCGTCAACACTGTTCGTCCGGGTGTAGTACTGAAGATAATCGTCTGCCTCCGGATAAGATTCCATTGTCAGCATTGAATGGGCCTGCGAGACTATCTGTTCCTCAAAGAGGGACTTAAGAACCACGGCACCGGCGCCGGCAGCCTCAGCCTCCCTTACCGATTCAACCTTGGATGTGAAATTTGAACTACCAACAATTACCGGACTGCTAAGCTCGAGTCCCAGGTAGCGGGTGTTGATTGTACTCATCTTGATTTTATAATTCGTTCCCCAAATATAAGTGTTCCTACTCGTATCATTGTACTGCCCTCCCCGACTGCCACCTGCCAGTCGCCCGACATTCCCATCGAGATCTCCCTGAAATGGATTATTCCCCTGAAGTGATTGTCACGGAGACGACTGAATAGCACAGAAAGTTTTCTGAACTCCGCCCCCACTTTTTGAATATTGTCGGTAAAGGTAGCCATTCCCATCAGGCCGCAAATACGTACCGCCCTGAGTGATCCTGCCACATCCTTCCAGCTCGTTTCCTCAATCTCGTCAACTGAGAATCCTGACTTGGTTTCTTCTGAGGCAATCTGCACCTGCAGCAGGCAATCAATTGTCCTGCCCTGTGCCAGGGCCTCCGCATCAATCATCCGCAGCAGTTTAAGGGTATCAACTGACTCTATCATGGCAGCTTCTGAAACAGCCTGCCTTACCTTGTTCGACTGCAGATGTCCTATCAGGTGCCACGAGATGTCTCCGGGAAGCAGCGCCTTCTTCGAAACCAACTCCTGCACCCTGTTCTCACCGAAAACACGAAGGCCGGCGGCATATGCCTCCATAGCCTCCTCAGGTGTACGGGTCTTGGTGACAGCGACCACGGTGATTCCCGGTGGCAGCGCCTCCTTCAGCCTCTTTATGTTCTCAGCAATGCTCATCCTGCCTGCTCAAACCTTAGTCGAGCTTGTGAATAACCAGCCCGCTCCTGAGCTTTGGCTCGAACCATGTTGTCTTGGGCGGCATTATATTTCCTGTGTCAGCTATTGTGATCAGTTGCTTCATTGAGACGGGATAGAGAGCGAAAGCGACCTTCATCTCACTATTGTCAACCCTTCTCTTCAGCTCACCAAGTCCCCTTATGCCACCGATGAAATCGATCCGTTTTGATCTCCTGAGGTCCTGGATGTCAAGCAGTGGGAGCAGCACCTTCTCCGTAAGGATGGTTACATCAAGCACACCGATCGGGTCTTCGTCATTGTAAGTGCCTTTCCGGGCTGTCAGACTGTACCACTTGCCGTCGAGATACATCCCGAAGTTATGCAGCTTCCGGGGTCTGTAGGTCCGTGTTCCCTTTTCTTTTATATCGAACGATTCCTTAAGTTTCTCCAGGAACTGAGAAGGCGTCATGCCATTCAGATCCTTCACCACCCGATTGTAATCAAATATCCTGAGCTGATCATCAGGAAAGATAACTGCCATGAAGAAATTATACTCCTCATCGCCCCTGTGAGCCGGATTCTTCTCTTTCTTCTCCTTGCCCACAAGTGCGGCAGCAGCCGTACGGTGATGACCATCAGCAACATAAGTGAAAGGCACCTTTTCAGCAAAGAGCTTCTCAATTGCAGTATTAGTCTTCTCGTCCCACACTACCCAGAAGTGATGTCCTATGCCGTCTTCAGCAATAAAATCATACTCCGGTTTCTCCTTCCTTACAATACGTTCAACAATTTTATCGAGCTCCTTAACAGCAGGGTAGGCAAAGAATACTGGCTCGATATTGGCGTTGTTTGCCCTTACATGCACCATCCGGTCCTCTTCCTTATCAGGACGGGTAAGCTCATGTTTTTTGATAACCCCGGAGAGGTAGTCTGTCACTGCAGCCGCCCCCACTATTCCGTACTGTGTTCGGTCGATCATTGTCTGGGCGTAGATGTAGAAATGGTTCTGCCTGTCATCTATCAGCCAGCCTTTTTTCTGCCACTCGGTGAAATTCTCAAAAGCCTTACGGTATACCTCTTCCGAGTGAACGTCGGTGCCTTCCGGCAGATCTATCTCTGCCTTGGTGATGTGAAGCAGTGATTTTTCCTTGCCCGTGGCCATTGCGGCGGCCTCCTCTGAGTTCATTACATCATAAGGAAGGCAAGCTATCTCCGACACAAGGTGAGCCGGAGGCCTGAGCCCCCGGAACGGTTTAACAACAGCCATATCTGGATATTCTCTTTTCTATTTGGGTTTATTAACTCTGAATGTCTCATCGCCTGTTGCAAAAAATGATGCAATCTGGCGTGCGGCTGCCACTCCCGCGTTGATGTTTGCCTCTTCTGTCTGGGCGCCCATCTTCTTGGGTGTAAAGAAATAGCGGCCGGCATACTTTTGTGCGAAAAGCTCCGCATTGTCAGGAGCAATGTCTGAAAGATACTTCAGGTCAGCTCTCTTCTCCATCAGTGCAACAAGCTCTGCCTCATTTATAACCTCCTTGCGGGCAGTATTCACCAACACGGCTCCCTGGGGCATAAGCGACAGAAGTTTTTCTCCGATCGAACCCTTTGTCTTGTCGTTGGCAGGAATGTGGAGTGATACATACTGGCACTTCGAATAAAGCTCTTCGACGGTGTCCACAGGAGTCACACCGGCTTCGGCAATCGCCTTGTTGTCAACGAACGGATCAAATGCAAAGATCTTCATTCCGAACCCTGATGCAATGCGTGCCATGCACCTGCCAACGTTGCCGAAGGCATGTATGCCAAGGGTCTTGTCCATCAGCTCTGAGCCCGACTTTCCGTCGAAGCCGCCACGGGCTGCGTAAACCATCATGCCGAAAGCAAGCTCGGCAACTGCATTCGAATTCTGCCCGGGAGTATTCATCGCAACTACATTACCGGCAGTGCAGGCGTTGAGGTCCAGGTTGTCAAAGCCTGCTCCGGCCCTTACAACAATCTTCAACTTAGGTGCCGCTGCTATCACAGCTGCATCAACTATGTCAGAGCGTACTATCATTGCATCGGCATCCGCGACTGCAGCGTGAAGTTCCTGCGGTGTCCTGTACTTCTCCAGGAGGGCAAGGGTATGCCCTGCCTTCTCCACCACCTCACGAATCTGCGTGATGGCAACCGGTGCAAACGGCTTGTCTGTGGCAACAAGTATCTTCATCTCAACCTCCTTTTAATATTTGTTGGCAAATTCCTTCATGCATTCAACCAGTGCACTGACACTTTCAATCGGAAGCGCGTTGTAGAGTGATGCGCGGAAACCTCCAACGGATCTGTGACCGGCAATACCGACCATACCCTTTGACTTGGCGAAATCACCGAACTCCTTCTCAAGTTCCTTGTAGTTATCCGACATCACGAAGCATACGTTCATAAGTGACCTGTCTTCCGGATCAGGAACAGTTGTTGTGAACAGCTTGTTGCGCTCGATCTCGTTATAGAGGAGAGCAGCCTTCTCTTCATTGATCTTCTGCATTGCCGCCAGACCACCCTTCTGCTTCAGCCATTCAAGGGTCTTGAGAGCTGCAAAGACAGGAAGTACCGGCGGGGTGTTAAACATAGACTCCTTCTCGATGTGCGTTTTATAGTTGAGCATCGTCGGGATCGGACGGGTTACCTTGCCGAGAGCCGAGTCCTTGATAATAACGAAGGTGACACCCGCGGGAGCCAGGTTCTTCTGGGCACCACCATAAATTACAGAATATTTGGAAACATCAACAGGACGACTGAATATATCCGATGACATATCTGCCACCAGAGGTACTTTTACATCCGGATCTTTCTTCCACTGCGTGCCGAAGATTGTGTTATTGGTTGTTATATGGAAATAATCAGCATCGGAAGGAATCTGGAAGTTCTTGGGGATATAGTTGAAATTACGGTCTTTTGAGGATGCCACTTCAACTACCTCGCCGAAAAGCTTTGCCTCCTTGAGTGCTTTGCCTGCCCATTCGCCGGTGTTTATGTAGGCTGCTTTCTTCTCAAGCATGTTCATCGGCAGCATTGCAAACTGCAGACTGGCACCGCCTCCGAGAAAAATTACCGAATACCCGGCCGGAATGTCAAGCAGTTCCTTGATGTGACTCACAGCACCTGCCATAACAGCCTCAAACTCCTTGCTGCGGTGAGATACTTCCATGATCGAAAGTCCTGTTCCTGCGAAATCCCTGATTGCTTCAATCACTTTCTCATTCGTGTACTGAGGCATGATTGAAGGTCCTGCGTAGAAATTGTGTTTTTTCATTTCTGGTAAGTTTATTTTGTTTAGTTGTTTGCATTCAACCTGGCTCTGCCACCGGTGTGGTGCGCGTTGCCGGGATCGTTCCCTCAGAGTGCCACCAGCTTCTCTTTGCGAAGCACCGGAATGACGTCCGTTACATCAAATGTATGACAATATCCGATACAATCATCCAGACCCTTGTCCCGGAGCCGTGATCTCTGTGCAGCCTTTTCGATGTACCCCATAAGGTCTTCCCTGGCGGCTTTCCACAGGTCGGTGGCGGCATGCACCGAGTCGCAGATAGTCATGAACTTCCCGCTATCCAGGAGCCTCATGGCGATCGCCCCTGCGCAGACGGCATCCTCGAGGCTGAAGCGCCTCTTCCAACCCGCGCAGACGATTATCACCTTTCGCTCCTGCACCTCAAGCCACCTGCAAAGGGCTGAAATGTTGAGCCATGATCCGATGACTACATCGTGGCTTCCGCTTGCCTGTTTCATGATGCCTGTACCGTTTGTCGTACTGTAGACCACGGTCTTACCCTTTACCTTCTCTGCGGAAAAGTTGAACGGGGAGTTCCCGAAATCGGCAAAATCCAGTACATAACCGTCGCGCTCGGCGGCAATGAGGTACCCGCGTGATTTCATCTCCATGGCCTCTGCCACTGTGGCAACTGGAATGATCTCCCTGACGCCGTTGGCGAATGCAGTACAGATTGAGCTGGTGGCACGAAGCACATCTATCACCACCACAACAGCCTCGCTGTCAGCGTGGGCATCGAATGCTGCGGGGGTGAAGCATATTTCCAGGCTCCTCTGCATGATATGATCAGATCCTATCCTGTATTTTATTACTGCTTGTAAAAGGGGAGAGAAGTGACCTGGGCCTTCAGATCCCTGCCTCTGACACGAATGAATATCTCTGTGTCATTTTTCCAGAATCCCTTATTCAGATAAGCCAGACCCAGCCCCTGTTTCAGGGACGGCGCCATCGTTCCCGATGTAACCTCACCGATCAGGTTGCCCTGTGAGTCAACAACCTCATAATGCTGCCGGGGAATTCCCTTGTCAATCATGACAAAGCCTTTCAGACGCCTCTCTGTTCCCTCCTCCTTTTGTTTCAGGAGCAGATCCCTGTCAATGAAATCTTTTCCGGGAACAAACTTGGTTATCCATCCAAGTCCGGCCTCGATAGGTGATGTTGTATCGTTAATATCATTACCGTAAAGGCAGAAACCCATCTCAAGACGGAGAGTGTCCCTGGC
>CAZHAI010000106.1:0-7270 GCA_964530645.1 uncultured Rikenella sp.
GAATCCAGACCGGTCAGCTGCACCGGATTTGCCGGGACGGATTCCGGACCGGTCACCATGCTCTTCCCCTCCATGTCCGGCTCCAGGTCGAGAAACAGGAACAGATCCTGCAGGAAAATTCCGTTTTCAGCAAGCCCGGAATAGCCTGAAACGGCATCGCGGAGGTATACAATCGCCTGTCTGAAGGCAACAAGATACATCGCCAGCTCGCCGGCAGTTATTGAGGAGCTCAGATAGCGCGATGTGGCGTAGACAAGCACTCCGGCAAAAGCCGCAACCTTTAACACCGAAGCAAGGCTCTCAGGAATCATGTTCCTTCGTACGGTATCCAGCTCCGGCTCACGCGATGCCCTGAAATGCTTCCTGAACAACCTGTCGAAATATCCCCCCAGATCAAAGAGCTTCACTTCCCTGGCCGGCTTCTCGCCTGTGAGCAGCCAGCTGAAGTAAGATGCCTGCCTGGAGTCGGTTGTGACCTTCTTCCTGGTTTCATAAAGCCTTCGCGAATTGCGCACCCGTACCAGCAGAACAGGGATGAAAACCGTGATCAGGATCAGAAGCGGAAGAAACCCGAAGCTTCTCAATACGTAAGCCATTGCAACAAGGGAGATCACACCGCGCAGCATCAGAATGAAATCGGATACAAGTGCCGCCGGCCTCCACGATATGTCTCTTGCAGCCCTTTCGAGCCTGTCGTGAAAACGGGGATCCTCGAAGAACTTCAGCCCCAGCCGGCGCGTATGAGCGTGTATAAGCGAGGAGATATGTCCCTCAAGAAGGTATGAGTGCTTTCTGTTTATGTACTGACCCGCGTACGATAAAAGGTCATCGAGCAGGAGAGCTGTTGCAATTGCAACTGTCAGCCATGTCAGGGCGGTAAGACTGGCGCCTGTTTCAGCCGTTACTTTCGCTGCTCCGTCGCCAGTCAGCAGATCCACAAAGCGTCCAAGCAGCAGCACTGCAATGAGTGGCAGAAATGCCCTGACAGTCAATATTATAATGCTCAGCGCCGTCTCCCTTCCCGAGCTGCCGGCAAGGAGATTCAGGGCCCGCCTTATTGTATTGGGTTTTGAAAGCATCCGGGAGTGATATACGCAAAGATAAGAAGAAGAGGCATTAAAACCCTGAATGACATAATTCTTATAATTACAACATTGCTGTTGCCATAACCCTCAGAATTCTTACTTTTGTGTCCAATAACGACTTCCGTTTGCTCAAATAGTTGCAGTCTGAAACCTTTGACCATCAGAGGCGTTATATCTGTATAAATCCGAGTCATGAAAAGGACCTTTCTGTTGATTCTGGTGGTGTTACTGTCTGTACCTGCGCTGAAGGCGCAGATAATCGGCAGCGGCACCATGATTGATCCCTACCGGGGCATCAATGCGGGTGACTTCACAATCAGTGGCACAAAGTACTACAACAACAACATCGGGGTATCCTCCGGAACCCTGACGATAATGCCGGGTGCAAGACTCATCTCCAGGAACAGATATGCCTCTGTCCTTATCAGCGGAACAGGCCGGGTAAACGCACAGGGCACAATTCAGAGGCCCATCCTCATCACGGCAGATATTGATGGCGACGGCACAGTCGGTGAGAGCACCGATTTCTGGGGTAACATCCTTATGACTTCCACCGGTACAAGCTCTTTCAACCACGTCACCGTGGAAAACGGCAGGAGGACAAGGTTCACCTTCACCGGTGGTGCAATGCATATCAGTTCAGGCACAGTAAACATCAACAACAGCATAATCAGAAACTCATCAGCAAAACAGGGCGGCGGTATCTATATCGAGGCCGCAGCTGTCGTTACAATCAGCAATACTGTCATCCGTGACAACGGGGCTTCCGACAACGGAGCCGCAATATATCTGGCTGAAGGTTCTTCGCCGGTTATCACCTCAACCGTTTTCTATAACAACTCATCATCATCCGTTCTCCTCAAAGGAGGCGCAATTGCATCCATACTGTCATCGCCGGTGATAGTCAACTCAACATTTGTCAATAACACATCAGCGGCTGCCGATGGAGCCTCCATATACCTGGAGAACTCGCCAGGGGCGAAGATAGTCAACTCCGTTTTCTGGGGAGGACCGGGACAGACAGGTCTATCCGGAACCCCGGCCACTGCATTTGAATTCTGCGCCATCGAAGGCGAAACATACGCCGGGTGTATTAACCTCAACAGCACCAATACCGCTGAGGACGGCCCTAACTTCACCAACCCTGCTGTCGGGAGCCTTACTCTCGCGTTTACATCTCCGCTGCGCGACACAGGCGCAGACAGCTACACCGGTGTGACAATCCCGCCGGTTGACATTGTCGGTTCAGGCCGTATCGGCATAACTGACATGGGAGCATACGAGATGGTTTACAGCCGCTGGCACGGAGGCAACATATCATGGGGCGATCCCGCCAACTGGGATGCGGGAGTTGTTCCCTCCTCAACAAATATCATAATCCCTTCAGGCACATCAACATATCCGACCGCCGGACCCGGACCGGCCTTCACACTGAATGCAGGTCTTCAGATGGACATCAGGCCGGGTGCCAGGGCAACATTCTCCTCTCTCACCAACAACGGCACAATTCACCTCCGCTCAGATGCCACCGGAACCTCATCGCTTCTCACAGGCAGCTTCTCAGGAAGCGCGGGCAACATCAACGTCGACCTGCACCTTACCTCCGGGCCGACGGGTGAATGGTGGCACTATATCGCTGCCCCGGCCACGGTTTCAAAAACGGTCTTCACCGATATCGAGCCGGAACTGCTGGTACGTTATGACGAAACAAAAGTACTCACCGACGTCGCTGATGGCTGGCAGTGGCATGACGGGTACGGCGGCACCACCCCGTTCAATGACCTGACCGCGAAAGAGGGCTATGATGTGAGCGTTGCATCGGACGTGACAATGACCTACAGAAATCTCAAGTCGCTGACAACCTCGATGGGCAGGATTGACCTTCCGTTCAGCGGCTCAGGAGGCGATACAACTATCCACGGCTATTCTCTCATTGGAAATTCGCTGACCTGCGGAATCAACTGGGACCTTGTGACCTACTCACATCCCCATGATATTCTCAGGCATGCATACTATGTCAGAACCAGCTCCGGGGAAGAGGCTTCATATGTCAATGGCGTCGGTACCAACGGAGCCACTGCTCATATTGCTCCGCTGCAGGGCTTCTTCGTCCGCACAAGGGCAGCGGGAACATACATCACTATCCCGGACAACGCCCGGGAGCACAATGATGCCCCGAGATTCAAATCGGCCGACCAGATACCGCTGGTCAGGCTTACACTCTCTTCGGCGACAGCACGTGACGAGATTGTAATCAGGTTTGATCCGGAAGCCACAATTGATTTCGACGGTCTCCTTGATGCCGGCAAACCTTTCAGCCATCTGAAGGGAAGGATGAGGATCTACTCTGTCCTGAGGGGAGAGAATTACTCTATCAATGCCATTCCGTGGCCCACGCAGAAGACAGTCATCCCTCTCACCCTTGAGATACCTGAGACGGGAACTTACAGGATTGCAAGGACACAGCTTCAGAACACCGCCGGATACAAAATCGTACTCACTGACAAGCTTACCGGCAAGAGCATGGACGTTGCAACTGTTGAAGATTACGCTTTCTCAGCACCTGCAGGAACCCTTTCTGACCGGTTCACCATGACTGTGATTCCGGCAGAGAAGAAAGCTGCGGTTGCCTCCGAAGAACAGAGAGTTGTACCAGAACCGGAGAGCTCGCTTAAGATCTACTCCACTGCAGGAAGAATTTGCATCCTCCCGCAGGGTAACGATTGGGATGATATCAGCGGAAAGGTCAGGATATTCAATATCACCGGAAGAATTATACTAGCCTCGGACAATGAGCGTTTTAACTCAGGTGAACTGATTGAATACTATCCCGGAGATACCGGTAACCTGCTCATAGTTGAAATAACTGTCGGGCCGAAGAGGTACCTCGAGAAGGTGGTGATTGCCAGGTGACCGTCAATGTGGAAAACGAAACATCCATGGTTAATAAGTGTTTAAGTGTGTAAATATCAAACAGATTATATTTGGGCCGCAATACAGAAGAATCAATGAGGGGGAAGAAAAGAAGATATGTCAGGCCGGCGGTCATACGCATTGAGCTTGACAACTCCATCTCCCTGGTCATGATGACTGCCGCTCCGCCTCATCCTCCCGGCAGGAGACGTAGTGGCGACAGCCAGCCTGACAGCCCGTTCTCATCCCCATTCTCAGATAAGCCGTTCAACTAGAAGATATAAGAGGGGCCAGCAATTCTGATCTACAATTCTTATTGCCCTACAGGCAATATCCAACGTATGTTATATTCTGCACGGTTGTCCGCAACCCCCACCTCGATGAGGTGGAAGAATTGTATATGCTGACCACCAAACCAAAGGGCGGGCGGACGGGGCCTGACTTCCACAATCTGCACTACTGATCCCACTATTGCCTATTGCCTATTCCCTGCTACAAACAGAAAAGGCGCCACACAGGACGCCTCTTCCGGTTAATCAGAACATTCTGCTATCAGTGCAGCAGCGTGATATCCCCCGCCTTCTTGAACGGCCTGCCATTGGCATACTTACCCTCAACGAGCCATACATAGACCCCCTGCTGGCAGAGCTTGCCCTTGTAATAACCGTTCCACGGCCTGTTGATGTCAAACGTCTCGAAGATGAGCGTACCCCACCTGTTGAATATCTGCAGGTGGTACTCAAGCACAGTCTCCCTGATTGGCGGGAAGAAGAACATATCCATGGCTTCACCGCTGTTCGGCAGCTCGTCTATATCTATCGGACCCTCCATGTTGGGCCTGAAGACCGATGCAAATATCAGGTCACCGAAGGGCTCAACCGTCACTGCGGGCGACATCACATGAGTGTCATAGCATCCGTTGGCCGAGTAGGCGTGCAGGGTGATGTCATAGATCCCCTCCGTGGTGTACTTGTGGTACGGATCACGCAGGTGCGATGTGTCGCCGTCGCCAAACTCCCAGATGAAGCTGTCACCACCCTCAGAGAGGTTGAAGAGCCTCACCTCCTCGTCATTCACATAAACCTTCGCCGGTGAGACGTCGAAGTATGCCCTGGGCGAAGGATAGACATTTACAATCTGTGACTCGGTATCCTGCCCGCCGGGACCGGTGACTGTAAGCGTCACCTGGTAGGTGCCTGCCTGTACATAGGTGTAGTTGGGGTTCTTCGCGTTCGATGTGTGACCGTCGCCAAAGTCCCAGTAATATGTATTGGCATAGAGCGAGGTGTTGTTTATTATCACATTCCAGGGCTGACATCCTGACGGGATAGAGTCAAAGTCAGCTATCGGAGGCGTGGGCAGAACCCTGACCATATGCACAACCTCTTCGGAACAGATCCCGTTGCTTACTGTCAGACTCACGTCGAAGTCGCCGGGAGCTGTATAGGTATGCACAGGTGACATATCCGTTGAGGTATTGCCGTCATCGAAGTTCCACAGCCAGGTCCATGTGCCCGGATTCGTGTTGTTCGTGAAGGTGACGGTCGCAGCAGGGAAGACCTGCGAAGCCGGGGCGGCAATATAAGCCGCTATGGGCGTCGGGTAAACCACCACCGGTATCGTCGTCTCACTGAGACATCCGAAGAACGACTCCGTCCTCAGGGTGACATTATACGTCACAGGAGCTGTCGTTGTATTGAAGTAGACATGGCTTATCACGTTCGAGCCGGTCTCCTGGAATCCGTCGCCGTAGTTCCAGTAGTATCTGAAGGCGCCAGGCAGCAGCGAGAACATGATGCTCTCACCCGAACAGATTGTATCATCGCTGATTGCAAAGTCAGAGAGTATCTCCGGGTAAACGGTGATATTATTCTCCATCGATGAGACGCATCCGTTGGCCGAGGTGATCTCCAGTCTCACGGTGTGATAATCCAGTGCAGGACCTGCATTGGTATATATGTGTGTCGGGCTGACCTCCGTCGATGTATTCGTGTCACCAAAGTCCCAGAGCAGCGATGTGTACCCTGATGAGCCGTTTGTGAAGTTCACGGTAAGCGGCTGGCATCCCGAGGGCACATCGGCAGTGAACATAGCCACCGGTTTCTCAACCTCCACCACCAGGGTGTCCAGGCCGACGCAACCCTTGCTGTCGGTTACCTGGTAGATAAGCCTGTAATAGCCTGCCATTGAGGTGTTGAAGATCGGGTTCTCAACATTGTACTGGTTCAGCGGACCGATATCACCGAACCACCTGTGCGCGGTGTAGGTGAGCGATCCTCCTGCCGGGTGTCCGTGCAGCTGCGTGGGTACGCCGCCGCAGACGAGCAGGGTGTCAACAGGCTCAATCTGTGCCGTTGGCCATGCGTTGACCGTCAGCAGTGCCTCGCGGGTATAGTACAGTCCGCACGGGCCGGTTATCTCAAGCCTGTAATGCCATCCGTTCATCGGGGTGATGGCGCTTGTTATCACAAGCTGAGGTGTCTGGGTACCCTGATAGAGAGCACCGTCACTCAGGTTATTCCAGCCTGATCCCTCATTGACCTGCCATACAGTCGTCTCTCCTGCGCCGGTGTTGAACACCTGCGAGTAGAAGATGGCTCCGGAAAGGTCACACACCTCGGCGTCAGCCGGCTCGGATATGATTGAAGGCTCCATGTAAACCCTGAGAGGAGCGAACGAGCTGACTACAGGAGGCAGACAGGTTCCCGATACAACCGCTCTCACAAGATAACCGTTCATTGAAAGATTGAGGTTATTGATTGTAAGTGTGGATGTTGTGGTGCCTGAGTAAGGAGCAATGTCAGTCACGTTGACGAAGCCTGACCCGCTGTTGACCTGCCACTGGAATGCCAGGTTTGTTCCGGTCGCAACCACGCTGAATGTGGCGCTGCCGGCCGGGCAACCCCTGAACTCGTCAGGATGATCGGATAGCTCCGGTGCAGTGTATACGGTGAGAAGAGCCTCGCCGGATATCAGGTCAGCCGAGCAGTCGCCGCCAATGACAACCCTGTAACGGGTCCCGTCCATCGTGCGTGACGGGCCGAAGACCATCAGCGTGGGTGTCTTCACTCCCATGTAAATACCGCTGTTGGCCAGATCATCCCATCCGCTGCCTGTGAAGTACTGCCACTGGTAACTCAGGTTAGCGCCCTCGGCCAGTGCGGTGAAGGATGCCGTCATGAACTCACATATTGCCGAGTCTGCAGGCTGCTGCGTTATGATTGTCTCGATCGAGACATCAAGCTGCACAGTCTGCGAGATTGCCTTCGGTG
>CAZHAI010000107.1:0-7190 GCA_964530645.1 uncultured Rikenella sp.
TTCCATCGTTTCCGGTTCGCCCAGCCTGTATGAGACCCTCACATCAGAGTACTTTCTGCTTATATTTTCCATCATATCATACAAAGACTGATACTCCTGGCTGCTCGTGCGATAGGGCCGAAGCAGCATCAGCAGGTCGCCAAGGATTATCTTCTGTTCCCCAATGCGGTCTCTCAGTATCTCGTCGTTATGACTCATCGCCACCTGTGTTGCAAGGTACTGTCCCTCAACCCAGACCCCGGCAATCATCAGTGCAGAGATCGAACCGCGGTTGTTTTCCCGCAGGAAATTGTCAATCTGGTTATAGGAGTTGACCGAGAGGAAAAGGAGCGAATCAAGATTTGATTTGCTTACTGAAAGCCTCTTCAGTGTTTCGAAGTCAAAGTACTGTCCCACCCTTAATCCGTCAGCCAGTCGCTTTATTGTCGAGAGCACGTCAATTGAATTGCCTGTCTTCTCATACATGTTGAGGTATCCCAGGTCAGCACCGTAAATGCCCAGCATGACCGACTTCTGGAAGTTGGTTGTAAGCCTGTCAGCCTCATGAGTGGGCGCAAGGTAACCGGCTGAAAAGGGTACCTGCATCGACTGAAGGATAGCTGCTATCTCAACGGGTGATGCAATATTCTGCACTATGTCTGCCAGTGCTTCATCACTTAGTTTTTCAGCTTCACCGGATGGCACGGAATCAGCGACGGGAAAGCTCAGTCCGCCCTGTCGCGTACTGCTGTTCCTGCATGAGTAAACCGCTAACAGCAGAATCACTGCTGCGATTGTTGTTATTGTCCCTTTCATCGGGCGTTTGAATTGATATACAAATTTATGGATACTGGTCATTTCTGCTTTAATCTCCGCTTTTTGCCCAATCCGGTGCGTTCAAAGGACATTACCAGACGTCTGAGCGCCTCGGTGTAAAGAAGTATGTACATCACTATTACCGAGGAAAGGACCAGGATTATATTAAACCGGTAAGTGTCAACCCGGACGCCCATGAACCTCTTCACCGGCGCCATGAACCAGGTACGGAATCCGGGCGCACCCGTCGTCGCCGGCTCCAGGTAAATAAGGTCTGCATTCTGGATCAGCCTGTCCCTGAACTCAAGCATCTTGTTTTTCTCGTATACCTTCCTGACAATATCTTCAAGTTTGTCATTATGGTAGCTATTATATAACAGATCCAGAGCCATTTTATTGCTGCTTACATAATTATCAAGGCTCATATCAGCAAGAAGGCTCAGTCTCCTGTATTCACCGTCAATCCTGTTCAGCCAGAGTGACAGCCTCTCCGCCAGATCCCCGTTGAAAAGTCCGGGTCTCAAAGAGTCAGTTCCGGTGAAGGGCTCAATAATTCCTGAGGCACTCAGATAGGCTGTCTCGTTCCTGAGCAGCCTGATCTCACTCTCCTCAGGGCTGATCATCCCCTCGGCTCTGAGCTTTACGGTCACTGTCTCAAGGGCTTCTGTAAGCCTGGGTATGCGGTAGATGTTGTTGAAGTCAGAGACACTCATCTGCTGCTTCAGGGGGTAAACCCTTTTTCCATACTCGTTGCCGGTGAACTGTCTGACCATCAGTGCTTCATAGGTCCATCTTGTTGGCATCAGTTCCGCGATGAACGGCACCCTGTCTGCCCTGGCCAGCTTCCTGTTAAGCTTGTCAAAGGGGAACATTGCCCCGCTGAGTATCATCATCGGTATCATCAGCAGGGGTATGACTATGTAGATTGCAATTGCTGAGTTAAGTGCCGATGATATGTTGAGGCCGATCATGTTGGCGCAGAAGGCGGTTGTGAAGAGAGCCAGCCAGTAGGAGAAGAAGAGCCCTTTGATGCCAAGGACCGGATTGGCCACTGCAAGGAAAAGAAATACCTGGAGAGCAGAGATAAAGGCCAGAATAAGCATCTTGCTGAACAGGTAGCTGCTCCGGCTCAGGTTGAGAAAATGCTCTCTCCTCAGCATCTTCCTGTCGCGGAAGATCTCCTCCGCACTGATTGTGAGACCGAGAAAAAGGGACACAATGATACTCATGAAGATGTAGACCGGTATATTCTCATTTTCCCGGAAAATGTAGATATGAGATGAGGGATCAGCGATATACCTGATAATATAGGAGAGAATAAGTCCGAGGACCGGTCCTTCAAGCAGGGTCAGAAGCATGTATTGCCTGTTGGCCAGTTTGCTTTTCGCATCACGCATGATGAAGATCAGGGTCTGCCTGAACCATCCGGGCTTACGGAGGGTTGACCAGGGCTCTGATGTTTCCTCCCTGACCTCCCTGGGAGGGACAGTCTTGCTGAAAGCCTCGGCCCACTCTTCAGGGGAGACTTTCCTGCGGTCGGTGTACTTGCCGAACTCATCAACGACTTTTGTTTCGAGGATATTGAAGAGTGTCTCCGGATTTACCGTTCCGCATGATGGGCACTCGGACACCCCGCTGTTGATGTGAGCCTCAAGTGTCCTGAAGTGAACAATTGAATCAAGAGGGTTTCCGTAGAAGACGAGATGACCCTTCAGGTCAAGCACCAGTACTTTGTCAAATCCTTTGAATATTCCGGATGATGGCTGATGGATGACAGTAAGGACCAGCTTTCCCTTTCCCGCGAGCTCATGCAGCAGTTCCATCACGTTTTCGGAGTCACCGGATGACAGTCCCGATGTTGGTTCGTCAAGGAAGAGCACTGAGGGTTCCCGAATCAGTTCCAGGGCTATGTTCAGCCTTTTCCGCTGACCTCCGCTGATGACTTTGTTCAGAGGGGATCCCACACGGTAGTTTCTCTTCTCGAAAAGTCCGAGACTTTGCAGCATCCGGTTCACCGTCCCGGTGATCTCTTCCTGCTTCCTGCCTGCAAAGCACAGAGAGGCTGCATAGAACAGGTTCTCGAACACCGTCAGGTCCTCAACAAGGAGGTCATCCTGAGGTACATACCCCAAAACGCCATCGAGCCTGCCGTCTCCTGAGTGGATGGATATGCCATTGATTCGTACCTCTCCTGATCGGGGATTCTCCAATCCGGTCAGAAGGTTAAGGAGGGTTGTCTTGCCTGATCCGCTGGCTCCCATGATTCCGATCAGCATGCCCTCGGAGGCGGCGAAGGTGACATTACTGACAGCTGCTGTGCCGTCAGGAAAACTGTAGTTTAACCTGTCAGCCACAAAGGAGATAGGATGTATATTACTCCCGGTGGCAAAACGGGATGTGATGTCACTGTAATAAATATTGGGAGCAGGGGGCGCCTGCACAGAGCTTCCGGGTGCGAAGAGATATACCTTGCGGCATACAAGCGGGAGACCATTGAGCAATGATGTGCCTGCGCAGAAGCACCTCATGAAGTAAAGGTTAACGCTTGCTACCTTCAGGAAGACGACGAAGTTACCGCATTCCTGGCTGTTCTCCGCCTGGAGACCGGTAATGACGACAAGCATTGAGGGATCAGTGAATGCTTCATGAGCCTCCTCCCTGACGAACTGCATTATGCTGCCGAACTCCTTGCCGGAGACTCCGAATACCTCGGCGATCGTATTAATAATGTTCATCCGCTGAGGAGTGTACTGCTTGTCGGAATCGATGAGTTCGAAGCAGCGCATCAACACAATGACCCTCTGTTCCTGGGTAAGGGTCTTGTTGATCTTCTTGCAGTTGTTCAGGATCTTAATTGAATCTCTTACGGAGGCGGTTTCCGATGTGCCTGCTTTTCCTTTCTCCTGTACCGGGCCTGCATTTTCCAGGAAGAGGTTCATGAATTCATCAGCGCTCTGATGCGGAAGCTGTTTGGTCAGGAAAGCTGACACAAAATCACGTTCGCTCTGCAACATCCCGCCGTCCTGTTTGACAATCAGGGCGAATAACTCCATCATGGCCCTCAGGATCTCTTCACTCATGTCTCAGGATCAGGTTTCAAGTATAGCTGCCAAGTTAGTAAAAAATGGTAGACAATTTGATCTAAAATGTGGACTAATCGTCTATGACGGATATCCTTATTTTTTATTGCTTAACTTTATAACCAGGCACCCTTTTGCACCTGAAAAAACTAGTTCTAAAATATGTTTTTAAAACCCTAATCAACTTGTCTATGACAAAATCTATTGATGCATTCAGAAGATACCCCGGCCGTGGAAACAGTGGCCTGAGGGTTTTGCTGATCCTTGTCATGACGGCATTTTCCCTGACTCTCTTCTCGCAGAACATCACTGTGAAGGGAAAAGTGACAGATGCCGTGACGGGAGAGGCTATGATAGGCCTGAACGTGGTCATCAAGGGCACAACCCGCGGTGTGGCCACTGACCTTGATGGCAGTTTTACGGTTGCTGACTGTCCGCCTGATGCCATACTTGTATTCTCATTCGTGGGATATGATCCGGTTGAGGAGCCTGTACGGGGCAGAACAACCATTGATGTTACGATTGCTCCCAAAAGCAGTATGCTGGGGGATGTGGTTGTAATCGGTTACGGCACTGTTCGAAAAAGGGATGTAACAGGTTCGGTTGTATCGGTACAGGGTGAGGAGCTTGCCAGGGTGCCGGTCTCTACCGCCGCCGAAGCACTCACCGGAAAGATGGCCGGAGTCCAGATTGTTACAACTGAGGGCTCGCCGGACGCCGAGATCAACATACGTGTCAGGGGCGGCGGTTCCATCACCCAGAGCAACTCACCGCTTTTCATCGTTGACGGTTTCCCGGTAAACAGCATTACAGATATACCGCCGTCGACGATCCAGTCGATCGATGTACTCAAGGATGCTTCATCAACTGCCATCTACGGCGCCCGTGGCGCCAATGGGGTTATAATAATCACAACCAAGGGAGGCGAAGAGGGTAAACCGAGGGTGAATTACAATGCCTATTACGGTTTCAAGAAGGTGGCCAGCCGACTTAATACGGTATCAGTTGAGGACTACATGAGGTGGCAGTATGAATATGCCCTCCTGGATGACAATGTATCCAATTACGAGAGGTATTTTGGCAATTACCAGGATATTGATCTCTATGCCGGTCAGCCCTCTACAGACTGGTTCAACCAGGTCTTCGGACATATAGGGAAGGTATTCAACCATGATCTGACCGTTTCCGGGGGAAGTGACAAGTTCAGGTATTCAGTTTCATATGCCGGTATCAGGAGCACTGAGATCATGCTTGCCTCAGAATATAAGCGAGACAACCTATCACTCAAACTTGATCATAAAGCCGGTGAAAAGGTTGAGCTCTCATTTTCGGTCCGGTATTCGGATATGGAGATTTTGGGAGCAGGTGCTACAGACCAGGGCGGTGCCACACCCAATGATGCAAGGGTCAAGCAGACGATGCTCTTTGTACCCATACCCTTCAACTCGGTGGGTGACTTTGATGACACTGACCTGTCTGCCAGCATGACCAACCCCCTTGACAACGTCAGGGACAATGACCGTCAGCAGCTCAGGAAGAGGTTCAACATGGGCGGCAGCTTTTCGTGGGAAATAGTAAACGGGCTGGTCTTCCGTACGGAGGCAGGCCTTGACACATATGTAAACAATGATGATCGCTTCTACGGGCTGACGACGTACTATGTAAGGAATACCCCGACGGCTGATTATCAGAACAAGCCCGCCCTGGAGGCTTATGAAAGGAAGGGTAACGGCATAAGAAGCACAAACACTCTCAATTATGACTTCGAGGATCTCTTCGGTGATTCCGGCCATTCACTCAAGTTGCTGGCCGGCCAGGAGGTTCTTGTAATGAAGACAAATACAGTGTTCAATCAGGTCTGGGGTTTCCCCGGATTTTTCACCGGTCCAGAAGCGTACAAGCTTGTAAGTCAGGGTTACTCAAACAGCTATACAAACACATATAATCCTGATGATAAGCTGCTTTCATTCTTTGGAAGGGCCATGTACGACTACAAGGGGAGATACCTTTTTTCGGCAACCTATCGGGCTGACGGCTCAAGCAAATTCTCTGCAGCAAACCGCTGGGGCTACTTCCCGTCGGCTGCAGTGGCATGGAGGATCTCTGAAGAGAACTTCATGAAGGGCATCTCCGGCACTATCAACAACCTTAAACTGAGGTTTAGTTTTGGTACTGCAGGTAACAACAACATTCCCGCCAACCAGATTGCACAGATCTTTGAAGCCCGCACCACCTCCTGGATAAACGGCTTCGCTTCGTTCTGGGCTCCATCAGTTACAATGGCCAACCCTGACCTGAAGTGGGAGACAACCTTTACGAGGAACCTGGGTCTTGACTTCGGGTTATTCGACAGCCGTATAAACGGAAGCATCGAGCTCTATCGCAACAACACCAAAGACCTGTTGATTGAGTTCCCGGTATCGGGTACCGGATATAATACCCAGTACAGGAATATGGGTGAAACCGAAAACAAGGGGCTTGAGATCGAACTTAATTTAATTGCCCTGAGTGAGAAAAAATATGGTCTGACATTCGGGTTCAACATTGGATTCAATAAGAACAAGATCCTGTCTCTTGGCGTCATGAACGACTTTGGTCAGAACACCAGCTGGGCATCGACAGAGATCGGCAATGACTACTGGATAGCCCTCGGCGGATCAGTCGGACAGATGTTCGGCTATCTCAATGACGGCCGTTACGAGGTGGCAGATTTCAGTGGTTATGATGCTGCTGAGGATGAATGGATACTTAATGAAGGTGTTGTTGACTGCTCGAACGTCGTCGGTACCCTCCGCCCGGGAAGCCTCAAGCTGAAGGACCTTTCGGGAGATAAAATTGTGACTGTAGCTGACGGCACGGTGATAGGGAATGCCAATCCGAAACATACAGGTGGGTTTAATATAGAGGGTTACTTCTACGGTTTTGATGTGGCAGCCCTCTTCAGCTGGAGTGTCGGAAACGATATTTATAACGCCAACAAGATAGAGTACACGACATCAAGATATCCCTTCCGCAACCTGCTTGACGTTATGGCTGAAGGGAAGAGATGGACCAACCTTGACCCGGCTACCGGTGAGCTTGTAAATGACCCTGCCACACTGGCATCTATGAATGCATCAACCACAATGTGGTCACCTTTCATGACAAGGCATGTGTTCAGCGACTGGGCGGTGGAAGACGGCTCATTCCTCAGGCTTAATACGTTGACCCTGGGATACTCCATTCCGGAAATAATATCTTCCAGGCTGCACATACAACGCCTCAGATTCTATGTATCAGGACAGAACGTATTTGTGCTGACGAACTACTCGGGAT
>CAZHAI010000108.1:0-7149 GCA_964530645.1 uncultured Rikenella sp.
TTTCCTTGGGTGGACTCTCGGTGCGAATGATGCTGCCAACGTGTTTGGTTCAGCAGTTGGTTCCCGAATGGTCTCGTTCACAAGGGCGGCCGTTATAGCGTCCGTCTTTGTGATTCTGGGCGCAGTGCTTCAGGGATCAGGTGCTGCTGACACTCTTGGACGTCTCGGATCCGTGAACGCTATGGGCGGAGCATTCACTGTCGCACTGGCTGCCGGGCTAACAGTCTATTTTATGACGAGGGCAGGATTGCCGGTCTCAACCACCCAGGCAATAGTGGGAGCCATAATAGGATGGAACTTCTTCACCAACAACGCCGCCGATACCCGCGCACTGACACAGATATTAACTACATGGATATCAGGCCCGGTCCTCGGGGCACTTTTCGCATACGGGCTCTATCACCTCGTGAAGGTTTTGAGAAGAAAAATTACAGTTCACCTCATTAAGTATGAGTCGTGGCTCAGAAGAGGCCTGATGATTGCCGGCGCTTTCGGGGCTTACAGCCTCGGTGCCAATAATATAGCAAACGTCATGGGTGTCTTTGTGCCAAGTCTCCCATTGGAGCCGGTCGACTTCGGCATCTTCACCATGACAGGAGCTCAGCAGCTCTTCTTCCTCGGAGCAATAGCAATTGCTGCCGGCGTACTAACATACTCGAAAAAGGTTATGCAGACAATCGGGAACAACCTGCTTGAGCTATCCTCGGAAGCAGCCTTCGTTGTGGTCCTGTCACAGGCGCTTGTCCTGTTCATTTTCTCATCCACAGCGCTTTCCGGGCTTATGGTGAAAATCGGACTTCCACCCATTCCGCTTGTTCCGGTATCCAGTACGCAGGTGGTTGTGGGCTCAGTGCTGGGTATAGGCCTGTACAAAGGGGTAAGCAATATAAACCTGAAAGTCCTGGGGAGCATTGCCTCAGGATGGGTCACAACCCCTGTTGCAGCAGGCGTACTGGCGTTCCTCCTGCTTTTCTTCGTCAGGAATATCTTCGGGATTGATGTCGGCCATTCGGTCAGTCCGCCTGCTGCAACAGGTGATACTGTGAGCCTGGCAACAATCATAAGGTACAGCATACCGGTACTTCTCGTAATATCAGCAGTATACCTCGTCTACCTGGTTCTTGCCGAGAATAAAAAGACTGAACAAATGAATAAAAAATACTATGAATAATATGATTCATCACCCGGTTGACAATATCACAATGAGGCTCATCAAGAGCGAGGATCTGAATCACCACGGCACCCTCTTCGCAGGGCGGACAGCCGAGTGGTTCATCGAATCCGGATTCATTGCCGCGACAGCTCTCCTGGATCCAAGGAGTGTCGTCTGCCTGAAGGTCCACGGTATGTATTTCACAAGCCCTGCCAAGCCGGGCGAGGTACTCAAATTTGAATCAAAGATAGTCCATACAGGAAAATCAAGCCTGGTGGCTTACATCAGGGTATGTAAGTCCAAATGCACAAAAACATTGGTGGAAGGATTCGTCACATTTATCCATGTTGACGAGGAGACCCGCCCACTGCCCCACAATATTGTCACAGAACCGCTCAATGAAGCTGACAGATTGCTCTTTGAGCAGGCGGCTGGATTGAAGAAAGCCTGAGGCCTCTCCCGGACAGGAGAAGGACTAATCCGGCGGGATCACCGGTCAGGCATGATGACGAACCCGGGTAATCACCTCACAGGCAGGAATGCATAATCTCTGCCATATTCCATCATCTGTCCCAGAAAGTCTGAGCAGTACTCAATCTTTACGTCAGTGATCTTCCCGTTGCTGTCTGTTACCGGTGTCATAATGGGATTGACAAAACCGCTGTATGGCGCCAGGTTCAGCTTTGCATACCGCTCCAGCATCTCCCTGTGCAAATCCTGGTCAATCTTAACACCGTAGTTCTCAATCATATTCTTCCCGGCAGCAAAGTCACCTTCCGACTTGATTCGCTGAACCTCCCTGAGCATCTCACCGAAGAGCATGCGCAACTTCTGATAGTCGTTAATTCTGACATAGGTCTTTCCATCGCGCTGGTCCAACCTGATAACATAATCTGCCTTTCCCTTTTCGAAGACCCAATGTGCAATGGATGAACGGCATCTCATATGAGCCTGCTCGATATCCTTGCCTGGCTGGATTCTCACGATCTGTGTCAGGAATCCGTTGCGTATATAATTGTCATACTGCGCTTTTGCCGGTTCATCCGATGTCATAAGGCCAATCTCCGTCATCTTCGGGTCCATCATGAAATAGAGGGCGAACAGGTCTGCCCTCATCTCCTCAAGTGGTGATGCATAGTTCTTCAGTGCGTTAGGATCGGTTCCGGGGGCAAGCTTGCCGCTTGCATGTCCGATGCACTCATGCATGTCAGTATGAAGTGCGTCAGAGAGTGATCCCCACTGTACCGCCCTGTCAATCTCAGCCTGATCAAAGGCGAACTCCTCAAGGAACCCGCTGCCACGCGCCACATTATCCTTGGCATCTGTTATGTTTGCAAGTGTGACCGACTTTGACCCAGCCTCAGTCCTGATCCAGTTTGAGTTGGGCAGGTTGATTCCAAGGGGCGAAGCAGGATAGCAGTCGCCTCCCAGCATCGCAACGTTGATGACGCTTGCTGCCACCCCGGTTACCTTCTCCTTGCGATACTGCGGATCTACGGGAGAGTGATCCTCGAACCACTGCGCATTCTCAGTAATCTTACCAGTTCTCTTCGAAGCTTCCACGTCCTTGTAGTCAACTACTGCTTCCCACGTGGCCTTCATCCCCATGGGGTCGCCGTATGTCTCGATAAACCCGTTTATATAATCAACAGACAGACCCGTGTTCCCTGCCCAAACCACGTTGTACTCATCCCAGGTCTTGAGGTCTGCAGTCCTGTAATACTGAATCAGCAGGTCAAGTTCCTGTTTCTGCACTTCACTCAGCGCCACGTCACGAGCCTTTTCAAGCCAGTAGACAATCTTATCGATGGCCGGACCATACAATCCTCCGCTTTTCCAGGGTATCTCAGTCACCTTGCCATCCATCCTGACTACCTTCGTGTTAAGCCCCCAGGAGACCGGTCTGGGGTCAGCGGGATCAGCAAGAGAAGCATAATAAGCCTCCACCTCGGCCTGGGTCACCCCTTCATAGAAGTTATTGGCCGATGCAGTAATCATGTCAACCCCCTCCGACTGGTCAATCTTCTTTGCATAAAGAGACGGATCAAACAGCACAGGAGTAAGCATGGTGGCCAGGGCAGCAGCATCCTGACCCTCTTCCAACGGCAGACGCGATGCGTCTGAACCGCTCACCAGGATGGCGAAATATTCAGCCGGAAATCCCGGAAGAAACTTGTCATTCGAATAATGATGATGAATGCCATTGGCGAAGAATACCCTCTTGGCGTAGGTTATGAATGCCTTGAATTCATCGCTTTCACGATCACCGGTATAGGTGCCGATAATAGCTTCGATTGTCTTGCGGATGACCAGGTTATACTTGAAGTTCTGGTCCCAGAATATGTCACGGCCGCACAGTGCCGCCTCAGACAGATAGTAGATGAACTCCTTTTCGCCCGCCGTTAGATGCTCGAATCCCGGCAGACGGTATTTGAGCACACTGATATCTTCAAACCTGTCAACTTCCCAGGTGAATTCCGCCTCAGGTACGGCCTTCTCTCCGGCCCTCCCGCATGATGTCAATAAAGCTGTTCCCATAAATGCAATCAATCCGATAAGTAAGTAGTTTTTCATAACCCAGTGTTGTTGCAATGAAGTAACTAAGGTAGTAAAAAGCCCCGTTCGATAAGGCACGTACCATATTTTTCAATTGCCATTCCTCTGACAGGTTTATATTGATAAATTTGATTCCACAAGTTAACCATCATGAAAGGACTGAAGTTTTCCCTGCTGATCCTCCTCGCCGCGCTCCCGATGACTGCAGCAGGTCAGGATTTGAATGAAATGATAAGAAGAGAGGCTGCCTCATCAGTCACCACGGCTGATGAGATGTACCGTGATCTCCACCAGAATCCCGAACTGTCGCTCATGGAGTTTAAAACCGCTGCGAAAATGGCAGAGGCACTCCGGAATCTTGGTTTCGAGGTAACCACAGGTGTGGGAGGCAACGGGGTTGTAGGTCTGTTCAGGAACGGCAAGGGGCCTGTTATAATGCTTCGCACTGACATGGACGCATTGCCTGTCAGGGAGGCCACCGGTCTGCCTTTCTCAAGCAAAGTGACAATGGTCACCGCCCAGAGTCAGGAGACGCCCGTGATGCATGCATGCGGTCATGACCTTCATATGACAGTCTGGCACGGTACGCTTAAAACCCTGACCTCTCTCAGTAACAGCTGGAAAGGCACCATTGTAGCTGTCGCTCAACCTGCAGAAGAGGTCAGCGGAGGCTCTGAACAGATGATTGCTGACGGCCTCTTCATCCGGTTCCCGAGACCTGATTATGCTGTATGCTACCATGTAAGTCCGGATCTGCCGGCCGGTACCGTAGGGTATTACCCGGGTGCCATATTTGCCGGAGTGAACTCGGCAGACATAAAGGTCCTGGGAGTCGGAGGCCACGGGGCAATGCCTCACAAGACAATTGACCCGGTGGTGCTCTCGGCAAAGATCATACTTGACTACCAGACAATCGTCAGCCGCGAGATCAACCCCGTATACCCTGCCGTGGTGACAGTAGGGGCAATTCACGGCGGCACAAAGCATAACATAATTCCCGAAGAGGTTGAGATGAAGCTCACACTGAGGTTTTTCTCCGATGACGTCTACCGCCAGATAAAAGAGGCTCTTGTGCGCATAGCGAACGGCCACGCTGCTGCGGCCGGACTACCTGGAGGGAAGATGCCTGTCATAACCTTCGCAGATGAATTCACTCCTCCGGTGGAAAACGACCAACTCCTGGTCAGCAGGGCAGCCGCATCAATGGAAACAGTTCTTGGAAAAGAGAATGTCCTGAGGGTTGACCCCTCAACAGTTGCAGAGGATTTCGGCAAGTACGGCCGCACGGATGAGAAGGTGAAAATCGCCCTCTTCTGGCTCGGTGGAGCCAACAGAGAGAAATATGATGAGAGCATAGCCAGGGGAACCAACCTCCCGGCGCTTCACAGCAGTAACTTCGCCCCTGATTTCATTCCGGCATACACAACCGGGGTCTCCGCCATGAGCAGGACAATGATAGATTTGTTTAACGGGAAATAGGTTGGGGCGATATGCGGATTTACAATTCTTAATGATCTACGATCAACATGCTCATTCAGGCTTCTTCTACAATGCTTTATGGCCTACGGCCAATGCACAGTCACCAGTCTCCGGTCAATCAATAATTTAAGACGGCCAACTTCGGTCCCGATCCGCCAGCCGGCGGATACGGGATTGATCCTCCTCCTCATTCGTAAGAGTCTCAAACTGAAGACTGCCGACTCACAGCTTAAGCAAGTCCATCACCCCGTTGATGAATGTCAGCGGATGAGCAGGATTGCCCGGGACATAGAGATCAATCTGATGGGTATCTATAAACTCCCTTTTGATCGCCTGGCTGCCGGCAAAGAGACCGCCGCTGATGGCGTCGGTACCGACGAGAATTATGATCTTGGGTGAAGGGGTAGCATCGTAACAAATTTGCAGAGCCTGAGCCATGTTGACGGATACCGGTCCGGTGATCACAATGCCGTCTGCGTGACGGGGTGAGGCCACGAACTCAATACCGTACCTGCCCATGTCAAAGTTCACGTTTCCCGATGCCCCAAGCTCCATCTCGCACGCGTTGTCCCCGCCAGCCGAGACCTGACGCAGCTTGAGTGACCTTCTGAAGAGCTTGCGGACCTCTTTCCTCACTGCACTCTCATTGATTTTCAGCTGATCTGCCTGGCCTGGCATGACAACCAGGTCTTCCCTCCTTGTTGCTGCAATGCGATAGTCGTTCGTGAACCGGTACACCTCCGGAAGCATCAGTGCACACTCATTACAGAAGGTACACCTGCCAAGGTCAATAGCGCCGCTGCGCCCGTCAATGGCCCCTGAAGGACACATCGCCGCAGCCCTTTCAACCTGCCCGGGAGAGACCTCTGCAGCGATTACCGGCCGGCCTCTGAAACGGGCTGAAACCGGCTGATTCCGGAGATCGGGTACATACTGTTTGCCATGATCGGCGAGTATCTTGATTTCTTTTAGCATTACTCTGCACTTAGCTTTTTACAAATCATTGCCGCAATATGAAAGATTGAAGCTCTTATTACACACCGGGAAGTCAGATATCTCCTGGTTGCGTACTGCCAGTGCCAGTGCCATCCAGTTATGCATTGAAGGATCCTTGATCCTGTATAGAACCGGCTGGCCTTCGCTGTCGGTGACTGCCACATGACAAATCTCCCCTCGCCAGCCCTCAGTCACTGAGATTGCCATGCTCTCCGGCCTGAAGCGAAGATCATAACGGGGCCGTGCGCTTGTCTTTTCTCCTGCCCTCCACTCATCCAGCAGCCTGCGGATGATCTGCACCGATTCCTTTACCTCAAGTGCCCTCAGCATCCCCCGGGCCAGTACATCTCCGCTCTCCTGCATCACCGGAGCAACCGCCATCTGCCTGTAATACTGGAACGGGTGTGTTGAACGTGTGTCCCTCGGTACCCCGCAGGTCCGCGCCGCCATTCCGACAGCGCCTATTGCAAGGGCCTGTCCACGCGTCACCGTGCCTATCTCCTCAAATCGTCCCAGAACACTCGGCAGGGTATAAACACAGTCAGTAACGTTCCTGAACCGTCTGTCAACGTCATCCAGGTTCCTGAGTATCTCCCCGGCTATCTCTTCATCCAGAGCAAAATTTGTTCCACCCGGGCGAATCAGTCCCTTGCCGAACCGGTTACCGCACCAGAACTGTGTTGTGTTGATAACCACTGTTCTGAGTGCCTCGCAGGCCACCTGACCCAGCTGATATGCAACATCGCCGCAGAGTGCAGCCGTGTCCCCGATATGCACGGCGATACGCTCAAGTTCAAGGGCGATGCACCTCTCTGCCTGCAGGGAGCCGGAAGCAGTGAATCCTGACAACGATTCCGCCAGTTGTGCATGCGCCAACCCGTGACCCACGGCAGTATCACCTGCAATATTCTCAGCGAGGACCGTGCGGCGCAGTCCGTCAGATGAATCAGTAAAGAGTTTTTCAA
>CAZHAI010000109.1:0-5603 GCA_964530645.1 uncultured Rikenella sp.
TCCTGACCGACACAGTTACTGGTCTTGCCCTGTTGGCGAGGAGGTAACCCTGGAACTCGTCATACCACACGAACGGGTTGCCGTCAAGGGCAATGATCTCATCACCCACGGCAACCCCGGCTGCAGCTGCAGGCGATTCGTCGGCAACACCTGATACGACAAACGGACCGAAAGGAATCCTGGCATCAATTATATCCGGATTTTTGAGAAGCGCCGGTATGAACTCACGGCTAACGGGGATGTCAACCAATGCACCGTTACGTTCAACTGTTATCTCCTTCCTTTCGTTAAGAAGAATATCAGGGATTATTGCATAGAAATTGTCAACCGGTTCGCCGTCCAGGGCAAGTATCTTATCGCCGTTGCGCAGCCCCATTGCATAACCGGTGGAATCGGTCAGGATGCCGTACTTCACGTTCGATGATGCAAGGTATGTCTCGCCCCAAAGGCTGAGGACACCCACATAGATGAGCATGGCGAAGATGAAATTGAAAAAGACCCCTCCGAGCATTATCATCAGCCTCTGCCAGGACTTTTTTGATCTGAACTCATGCGGCTGGGGAGGCTGCTTCATCTGCTCCTTGTCCATAGACTCGTCTATCATCCCTGAGATCTTCACATAACCACCAAGCGGGATCATCCCTATTCCGTATTCCGTTTCGCCCCACTTCTTCTTGAAAATCGCCCATGGCCAATCAAAGAAGAGATAAAACTTTTCGACTCTCGTCTTGAAGAGGCGGGCAAAGAGGAAGTGCCCGAACTCGTGGACGATTACAAGGATTGAAAGTGACAGCAGCAGCTGCAGTATTTTTATAAGAACTGTCATTTTTTCTTCAGTTTGTTGATGTATTCGTTCGCGAGATGCCGGCTCCGGTTATCTGTCTCAGCATAGACGTCCAAAGAGGCTTCGTTGTTGAAAACAGTATTCTCCAGCACATGTTCAACCGTACCGGCGATGTCATTGAATCCGATAAGCTCCCTCAGGAACGCTGCCACTGCCTCTTCGTTGGCTGCGTTCAGGGCGCATGGCATGTTACCCCCGCTTTTCAGTGCCATGCGTGCCAGCGGCAGGCACCGGAAGCGTATCATATCCGGTTCACTGAAGGTCAGTGCACCTGTTTCGGCCAGCGACGGGCGTGGCAACTCCGTGATAACCCTGTCGGGCCATGTAAGCGCATAGATTATAGGCAGCCGCATATCAGGCACTCCAAGCTGTGCCTTGACCGATCCGTCACGGAACTGCACCATTGAATGAATGATTGACTGTGGGTGTATCAGGATATCTATGCGGTCTGCCGGCGTACCGAACAGCCAGTGTGCTTCAATCACTTCGAGACCCTTATTCATCAGCGTGGCCGAGTCGATTGTGATCTTGCTGCCCATCGTCCAGTTGGGATGGCGCAGAGCCTCCAGTGGAGTGACCTTTGCAAGCCGTTCGGCAGGGGTATCGCGGAACGGTCCGCCTGAAGCGGTGAGAATAAGCCGTTCAACCGAGCTCTCCGGTTCACCGTTGAGGCACTGCATTATGGCCGAATGCTCCGAGTCAACCGGCAGCAGGCGGCTGCCGGTAGCGGCAGCGGTACGGGTGATCAGCTCACCTGCCACAACAAGAGTTTCCTTGTTTGCTAGCGCAACCTCCCGTCCTGCTGCAACTGCAGCGGCTGTTGGCCGGAGACCGGCAAAACCCACCATTGCTGCAACCACGGTGTCAACTCCGTCTGAGGAGGCCACCTCCTCAACTGCCTTCTGTCCGGCCATGACCTCAATGCCTAATCCTGCCAGGCCATCCCTTACCACGCTGTAAAAGGCCTCATTTCCGATGACCACCCTGCCCGGACGGAAGAGCCGTGCCTGCTCCATGAGGAGCTCTGCATTACTTCCTGCCGTAAGAACGGACACGGTGAAGAGGTCTGGGTATCGCGCAACGATGCCGAGCGTCTGAGTACCAATCGATCCTGTGGATCCGATAATCGCCAGCCTTTTATGCATCTGTCACCCTCCTGTCAAAAATAGATGTATTGTGCGGGATCGAGGGGCACCCCGTTGTGCCACAGCTCGAAGTGCAGATGGGGCCCCGAGGTGTAAAGCTCGCCTGAGTCACCCACGATTGAGATGGCCTCGCCGGCCCACACCCTGTCGCCCATCTCCTTCAGCAGGCGGGCGTTATGCTTGTACACCGAAACCAGGTTGTTGGCATGCTGTATTGCTATCACGAAACCCGTCTCCATGGTCCAGCCGGTCATAATCACCGTACCCTCGAGGGTTGATGAGACAGCTGCCTTGGGCTGGGTGACTATATCAGTTGCATAATGCCTTGTGCGGGACTCGAAGTTGCCGGAGATGACCCCCTTTACAGGCGGAAAGAAATGTATGTTGGCAAGGCTTGTACCCTGTTCCGGACTACTCTTCTGAGCCATTGCAGAGGAAGAGAGGCTGTATTTCTCCTCCTGCTCCACCCGGGCTCTGAAAAGAGAATCCTCGGTCGATTTATTAAAGACTATGTTGCCGTAGTCGCGAGTGCTGTCGCGCATGCTGACGGATCCGATTTGCTGTTTGCCCGATATTACATCATTCAGGTCACGGAAATATTTGTCCCTTATCTCAAGCTCATGTTCAAGGGAGTCAAGCATGATTGCATTCATAAGGATATTCCGCCGCATCTCCACATCGGGGTAACCCGGAATAAACTCCCTGAGGTTGGTGAATGCTATCAATGAGGTGTTTACAGCAAGGGTAAGCACCAGCAGCAGTGCTGCTGCAAGGAATGCATTTGCCCTGGACAGGCGGATTCGCCATAACTCCTCGAAGGTTGTGTCATTGAATATGGCGAGCCGGAACCTGTCGGTCCATTTCCCCTTGCGTTTTTCATTCTTTGCCATCTGATGATCTGACCGAAGGGACAAAGATAGCAATGATGTTGGAAATGTTATCAGGCAATTAGGAAGGTCTGAAAGTCTGAAAGTCGAAAAGTCTGAAAGTCGAAAGGACTGCAAGACCCTCAGACTCTCAGACCCTCAGACCCTCAGACCTATACCTACCACCCTATCCCGTAATCCTCCCCGTGATTGCTTGACCCGCCCCAGAAGGTGCCATGGACACGGTCAAACCCGATAGCATTGACCGGACCCGATGTTCTATCCTGGAAAGAGAGCCTGTATCCCATTCCTGCCAGTTCCTTCCTGACCCATGGGGGCATGCTGCTGTTCAGCACCAGGCCGCCGGCCACCTTCTCATGCTCACCGAAGCTTGAATACATCTGGAGTGTCTTGAACGACGGCGCCTCACAGGCCTCCTGCACTGTCATTCCAAACTCAACGACATTGAGGAAGAACTGCATCAGCAGCTGATCCTGCTCATCCCCGCCCTGCTTTGCAAAGGCAAGAAACGGCTTGCCGTCCTTCATGGCCAGTGTCGGGGTCAGGGTCACGCGGGGCCTCTTGCCCGGTTCAACCACGTTGAATGGATTCTCCTTCTCATCAAGGACGAAGCTCTGCATCCGCTGGCTCATGCCGATGCCTGTGTTGCCGGCTATGCATGCCGGTACCCAGCCGCCGCTGGGGGTGACAGAGACAACCCATCCCTCTTCGTCCGCCGCCTCGATTGAGGTGGTGCCGGACCGGAAGGTACCAAGGAAACTTTCATACTGGTCCGGGTCATCAGCAGGGAAAATATTCCTTGCATCTGCCTGCCAGCCATTAAGGAGAGCACCAAAAGGATTTGTCTTTCCTTCGAAGGGATATGGATCGCCCGGCCTTATCGCGGGGTCATTGCGTTCAGGATTGATAAGTCTGCTGCGCTCTTTTGCATACTCTTTGGAGAGCAGCCCTTTCATAGGCTCTTCGGGCGGGAAAGCCGGATCACCGTAGTAAAAGTCCCTGTCGGCAAAAGCCAGGTTCATCGCCTGGTAGAGGGTGTGGATGTACCTGGTTGAGTTGTATCCCATTTCCTTCAGGTTGAAGTTCTCAAGTATATTGAGTGTCTGAAGCATAACCGGGCCCTGGGTCCACTGCTGGAGCTTGTATACTTCGATTCCCCGGTAATCCGTCTTCAGCGGCTCCTCGATCTTCACCTGCCAGCTTGCAAGATCGGCGGTTGTAATGAGTCCCCCCTGCTCTATGCATCCGCGTGAGAACTCTTCAGCGATGTCGCCTTTGTAAAAACGGTCATAGGCAGCATAGATGGCCTCCTTTCGGGTTTTCTTCTTCTTGAGGGCCAACTGCTCTGCCTCTACTATCTTCGTCAGTGTTGCCAGGAGATCAGCCTGTACGAATACTTCACCTGCAGCGGGAGCCTCACGCTCCTCGCCAGCATGCGGCAGGAAGACCTTTGCGGAGTAGGGCCACTCCTTTATCCTGTTTTTGGCTCTCTCTATGGAGTTGGCCGTCTGGGCTTCGATAGGATAGCCTGCTGCCATCTGCATTGCAGGGGCAAGCACCTCCTTAAGACTCATGGTTCCGTACTCGGCCAGCATGACAATCAGTCCTCCGGGTGTCCCCGGCGTCACCGCGGCCAGCGGCCCGTATTCGGGAGGGTATTTGTAACCCTTCGACTTATAGAATTCTGCTGTGGCTCCTGTGGGTGCTACCCCCAGGGCGTTGATAGCAATCACCTTGCCTGTTTTCGGGTTATAAATCAGCGCCTGAGTCTCGCCGCCCCAGCTGAGCACGTCCCACATTGTACATGTAGCTGCCAGCATAGCGCATGCGGCATCGATTGCATTGCCGCCGCGGTCAAAGATCATCGCCCCGGCGGTGGCGGCCAGGGGCTTGCCCGTGATGGCCATCCAGTGCCTCCCATGCAACGGGGGCTTCTGTGTGGTGACCGGGAAGGTGTTGAACGACTGTGTATACGACATGATGAAAATACTTAACAGACAAAAGGTTAGAAGAGTTTTTTTCATAACTACAATCATTAATTCAGGTCAGGAATCAGCTCCATCCCACAATGCAATTTCGCAAAATAATCAAATTAGCAATACATAAATATGCTGAATTGGAACCCACGGACCGTTTATTTTCTCCAGGCAACCCGGGATTTATAACTGTAACCATGACAAATGTTCTCAGTTTTCACGATCCCTCAGTTTACTTTTAGCGCTCCATATAAACATTACTATGAATCCCGGATTATATTACTGGTTTGCCTTCATCCTGATCTTCATGATAGGATTTTATGTGGATATGCGTGCGGCAAAGCACAGGCAGACGGAAGAGAGTGTTGCAACCGCACTTAAATGGACCGGATTCTGGATTGCTGTCGCATTTCTTTTTGGCCTGGCCATTTCTCTTTTCTATCCCCAGAATGAAAGCAGCACTATCAGTACCAGGAGCATGATGGGCATGAAGTTCTACTCTGCCTACCTGACCGAATATATGCTCTCTATCGATAACCTCTTCGTCTTCATCATGATATTCACAATGATGAAGGTCCCGGGCGAGATCCAACCTATACTGCTGAAGTACGGGATTTTACTTTCGATTTTCTTCCGGACCCTCTTTATACTTGTAGGGATGGGGCTCATAAACCGCTTTGAATGGCTTATCTACCTGTTCGGCGCGTTCCTGATTTACATGACCTTCAAGATGATGAAGAGCAATGATGAG
>CAZHAI010000109.1:5613-7136 GCA_964530645.1 uncultured Rikenella sp.
AGGAAGAGACAATTGACCCGGAAAAAAATACGCTGATACGTGCAGCAAAAAAAGTGTTCCAGGTAGACGTCAACAACAAGAATCCCAAATTCCATTCCCGTTTAAACGACAAGTTTGCAATTACCCCTTTCGCCCTGACTTTTCTGCTTATAGGATCGACAGACGTGATGTTTGCCGTAGATTCCGTTCCGGCTGTAATAGGGGTTATACGCGAAGGGAACCAGGCACTTACACTCTATGAAAGCAACTTCCTGGCAATCTCATCCAATACATTCGCCCTGATGGGTCTTATCTCACTTTTCTTTGCTCTAAAGGGTATAATGAAACTCTTCAAACACCTTAAGACAGGTATCTGCTTCATTCTTTTCTTTGTCGGAGCGAAAATGCTTCTCAGCGGCATCGAATCAGTCAGCATGTTTTTTGCAAAACACTCATGGGTATCATTGACTGTTATCCTTGCAACGCTTGCAATATCAATTCTTTATTCTGTGCTGGAGAACAGAATGATTGCAAAAGGAGAGGCATAGTTTCCGGCTAACCATGAAGCCATTGAAGCCAAAGGCAATGACCCGGGATAAGCGGATTAGAATCCTATCTGAAATGATCCGGTGAAATGAAAGGATATTTCTTTTGTAACTCTTATCTTGTCTTCTGCCTGATTCAGCATTATTCAAACAAAAGGTGGCTTCATCTGTTGAAGAGCTGAACAGATACTCAGGAAAACATCAATGAACGAATTTGATATAAAGGCGGCGGAATGGGACAGGAACCAGATGCACCGCGAACGTGCAGAAGCTGTAGCCACTGCACTTGCCAGCCAGATACCCCTCAGCAAAAGTATGACCGCCATGGAATTCGGAGCAGGAACAGGCCTGCTCAGTTTCATGCTCCGGGACAAGCTGGGTCCTATCACACTGATTGACAGCTCGGAGGGAATGGTGAAAGTCCTGAGAGAAAAATTGCCACAGTCAGATCTGCCTGCGATGAAGGTGGTGAAAGCTGATCTGGAACATGAGGACTACCCGGACGAAGTCTTTGACCTGATATATTCACTGATGGTGCTTCATCACGTCAACGACGTTGAAAAGATCATAATGAAATTCAGCTCCATGCAAAGATCCGGCGGTTACATTGCCGTTGCCGACCTGTACAGCGAGGATGGGACATTCCACGGGCATGGCTTCACGGGTCACAGGGGATTTGATCCCGGGAAGCTTGCAAACGTGCTTGAAAGATATGGCTATGCCGGGGTTAGGCACAGTACCGTATATAATCTCAGGAAAGCCACCCCTGAAGGTGTCATGAAAGAATTCGGGGTTTTCCTGATGACAGCCGTGAAGAAACAAGTATTTTCAGCAGGTTAACTCATCTGGAAAAAGAATTATAGCCAAATGGCAAACATTGAAATAACGCTCGATGGCGGCAAGGTGGTCTCCGCTCACATTAACGGCCGGACAATCAAAACCGATCAGTCCCTTAAGAATGGCGGCGGGGGCACCGCCCCTGAGCCCTTTGAACTATTC
>CAZHAI010000110.1:0-7123 GCA_964530645.1 uncultured Rikenella sp.
GGGCATATCACAATTAAGCTTCGCAATCTCGCGACGGAAGAACAGGAAGGAAACCACCGCAGCAACAAAATCTGAGATGGGGTTGGCTATCCAGACACCGGCTGCACCCCAGAACCGAGGGAGGATGAAAATAAGCGGAAGAAGAACGATTATCTGCCTGAGCAGGGAAAGAAACGTAGCCAGTTTGGCCTTGCCTATTGCCTGAAAGTAATTTGAGGCAATTATCTGGAACCCGACCACCGGGAGGACGGCACAGTAGATGCGAAGCCCCAGTGTGCCTGCCTCGCGCAGTTCCTGGCTGTCAGAGTTGAATACACTGACAATTATACCGGGTGCCAGCATGCAGATCAGCCACCCTCCGGTGGCAATCAGCGTGGCATACTTTATTGCTTTCAACATAGTCTCCTTCACACGGCAGAAGAGACCGGCGCCGTAATTGAACCCGACAATGGGCTGCACGGCCATATTGATTGCGATAATCGATATCACCAGCATCATTGTTGCACTGTTGACTATCCCAAGTGCCGCAACGGAGATGTCACCCCCGAACTTTATGAACCTGGAGTTCATTACACCCCATACGATACTCGAAGCCAGATTCATTGCAAACGGGGCAAAACCGATTGAAATAATGTATTTTATTATATAGCTATCGGGACGGAAATTGGCAAGGGTAAGCCGGATTACGCTTCTTGTGCTGCGAAAATGGAGCACCACCCATACCGCCAGGACTGCCTGGGAAATTACGGTGGCAATTGCAGCGCCCTTTACTCCCATATCCAGGCCAAAAATAAAAATAGGGTCAAGAATTGCGTTAAGCCCCGCACTTATGAATATTGAGTACATCGCTATGCGCGGGTTCCCCTCTGCCCTTATCACGTTATTCATTGAGAAACCCACCGTGGCCATGGGGGTGCCGATAAGTATTATGGAGAAATAATCTGAAGCATACCTGAGAGTCTCCGGGCTTGCCCCGAAAATTCTCAGCACCGGGTCACGCACCAGGAACCCGATAACCATCAGTGAGAGCCCAATGACTGTTCCAAGGAAAAACCCATTGCCAAGGATACGGCTGGCCCTGTTAAAATCCTTCTCGCCAAGGCTTAGTGAAATGCGCACAGCAGATCCGGCCCCGACAAGCATGCCGAATGCCATTATGATTATCATCAGGGGGAATACGACAGTCAGACCGGAGAGAGCGAGTGCATCAACACCCTGGCCGATGTAAATACGGTCAACCACGTTGTAGAGTGCATTGGCCATCATGCTGGCAAACGCGGGGAGGAAGTATTTCAACATCAGCTTCCCCGGTTTCTCATGCTCAAGCTCGTATACCTGCCTGGGATCAGTCATAAATGCAAAGATGGGGGAAATCATGCAATCGGCAATGGTGAAATTGCGAGATGCGGATCGCGATTGCCGAATTAGTTGTCATATACGACTTCCCGCGTCCCATGTCCAAAATCGCAATTCGCAATTCGCAATTCGCAAATAAAAAAGCCGCCCCGGGATCCGGAGCAGCTCTTCCAATTAAATCAATAAGCTTTATCTGTTACATCATTCCTGGCATTCCGCCGCCGCCCATTGCAGGGTTCGGCATCGGATTCTCTTCCTTCTCCTCGACAACTACAGCCTCGGTGGTGAGGAACATTCCTGCTATTGATGCAGCATTCTCCAGTGCAATCCTTGCAACCTTGGCCGGGTCAATTACGCCTGCCTTAAGGAGGTTCTCGAATTTATCAGTCTGAGCATTATACCCAAAGTCGCCTTTACCTTCGCGGACCTTCTGAACTATCACAGCACCTTCGAGGCCGGCGTTAATAACTATCTGACGCAGAGGCTCTTCAATTGCTCTCTTGACAATCTCAATACCGGTGTTCTGGTCTTCGTTATCGCCCTTGAGTTTGTCGAGCAGGGGAATTGCCCTGATGTAAGCCACTCCGCCGCCGGGTATGATACCCTCTTCAATTGCAGCGCGGGTTGCATGGAGTGCGTCGTCAACGCGGTCTTTCTTCTCTTTCATCTCAACCTCTGAAGCGGCTCCTATATAAAGAACCGCAACGCCGCCGGCCAGCTTGGCAAGCCTCTCCTGAAGCTTCTCCTTGTCATAATCGGAGGTGGTTGTTGAAATCTGCTGCTTAATCTGGTTGATACGTGCCTGAATCATTTCCTTTTCGCCGGCGCCGTTAACGACAGTTGTGTTCTCCTTGTTGACGGTCACTTTGTCAGCTACGCCAAGGTCTGCCATTGTTGCATTCTCCAGCTTCATACCCCTCTCCTCGGAGATGACGGTACCGCCTGTCAGAATGGCTATGTCCTCAAGCATCTCTTTCCTTCTGTCGCCAAAGCCCGGAGCCTTGACAGCACAAACTTTCAGTGAGCCTCTGAGACGGTTCACAACAAGAGTTGCAAGAGCTTCGCCTTCAACGTCCTCGGCTATAATCATAAGGCCACGGCCACTGCGGGCTGTCTCCTCGAGTACAGGAAGAAGATCCTTCATTGATGAGATCTTCTTGTCATGGATCAGTATGTATGGATTGTCCATCTCAACTTCCATCTTGTCAGGGTTGGTGACAAAATATGCTGATATGTAACCGCGGTCAAACTGCATCCCTTCAACAACCTCAACCTTTGTCTCAGTGCCTTTGGCTTCCTCTACTGTGATAACGCCTTCCTTCTTCACCTTGTCCATTGCGGTGGCAATGAGCTTGCCTATCTCCTCGTCATTGTTTGCGGAGATGCGTGCAACCTGCTCGATCTTCTTAAGGTCATCACCAACGCTCTGCGACTGTGCCTTCAGGCTCTCGACAACTTTTGCGACAGCCTTGTCGATGCCTCTCTTGAGGTCCATCGGGTTGGCTCCGGCGGTGACGTTTTTCAGTCCAACACTTATAATGCTCTGTGCAAGAACCGTGGCGGTTGTGGTGCCGTCACCGGCAGTGTCTGAAGTCTTGGAAGCAACTTCCTTGACCATCTGTGCGCCCATATTCTGATAAGGATCAGAGAGTTCAATCTCCTTTGCTACTGTAACACCGTCCTTTGTGATCTGGGGTGCACCGAATTTTTTCTCCAGAACAACATTGCGTCCTTTTGGACCTAGAGTTACCTTAACGGCATCTGCGAGACGATCAACGCCTTCCTTTAACAGGTTGCGTGCTTCGATATTGAATTTAATTTCCTTTGACATCGCTATTCTTATTTAAGGTTATTACGAAATATAGAGAACATCAGACTGTGAAAGAAGGAGATAGTCTGTGCCGTCGATATTCAGTTCCTGGCCGGAGTATTTCCCGTAGAGAACGACATCTCCCTTTTTGAGTTCCATCTCTTCGTCTTTCTTCGGAGCACCGACAAGAATGACAGTTCCTGCACGGGGTTTTTCTTTTGCTGAATCGGGGATGATGATGCCACTGGCGGTCTTTTCCTCTGCCTCATGAGGCTTGATGAGAACCTTGCCTGCCAGCACTTTTCCTTTTAATTGTGCCATTTCTATTAGTTTTATAGTTAAACAATATTTTTTTCCTGCTTCAGAATGTCACATTCTGTGCCAAATGCAAAAAGACAAAAAAAAGTGTCAGTTCATGACAAACTGACACTCCTGATTCTTTACAATGTCATCATTATTCGTTTCCGCCGTCAGGCTGTTCTTCCACGGGTGTCTGGGTGGGAAGAACGGGTATGGCGTTGGGATCCTGAGCTTTCTCGATGGATGATTTAATGACTGATTCCTTCTGGCCTGCTCCTCTTGGAATAGCAGCAGTGGCTGCAATGCAGAGGATAAGGATGGCAGCTCCGAGGGTCCAGGTCGATTTCTCGAGGAAGTCGGCTGTCTTGCGTACACCCATTGACTGACCTGCTGAGGTGAAGTTTGCGGCCAGTCCGCCTCCCTTGGAGTTCTGAACCAGCACTACCATTATAACCAGCAGGCATGCAATAATTACCAGGATAGAGATGAAGATATAGATACCCATTGTTGTACTATTTTATTAACTCTTTGATCTTTTCAATACGGTTCGCAAAGTAAGCACTTTTTTCCGGATAATGCAAAGAGAGTTTTTCATAAATATTTATGGCCTTTGTGTAGTAGCCCTGGTTGACGTAAATCTTTGCCAGTGTTTCTGTTATGAAGGAGCTCTCCACTCCGGTGTTCTCATCGGAGAGGTCTCTTACCGGTTTGATTTCGCCCGGAGTCATCCTCTCGATTGTCGGACTGATCCTTATGAATCTGTCTATCAGATCTGCCGCAGAGAGCTGACTGACAGGTTCCTCCTGCTCTGAGACAGGTGCCGGGCTGTCAGATTCCTCATGTTCTTGTAAAGGGATCTGGCTGGCTGGCTCATCCTGTCCGGAGGGTGCGGGCTGGATGGCAGTCTCCTCCTGTCCGTGGGGTTCGTCAGGGATTAGTTCAAGGAGTTCCTCATCATCGGGAGCTGGAGCTGGTTCAATAAAAGTCTCCGGTTCCGGAGGTGTCACTGTCTCATCAACAGTCCCGGGCTCATGGAGTGGCGGGGCCTCTTCACCAGGTTCGGGCCCAGGGAGTGGTGATGTCTCCTCAACAGGTCCGGACTCAGGGAGTGGCTCTGTCTCAGTAGTGATCTCCATCTCCGGGGGTGCCACTGTCTCATCAACAGTCCCGGGCTCAGGGAGTGGCTCTGTCTCAATAATGATCTCCGGCATCGGGAGCGGTTCTGTCCCGGCCAAAGGGTCGGGTTCCGCAGCCTTCACTTCAAGGTGAATCTGCTCAAGTTCATTCAGGCGGGCTTCAATTTCGGCAATCAGCTCCTCCCTTGTGCGAAGCCCGGTCTCTTCAGGTCCTGGAGCCTCAGCCAAATTCACATCAGGAGTAACTGACACCTCATCAGCTGCCTCCCTCCTATTATCCTCATAATCTGCCGGTTGATCCGTCAGCCCGACGACAGGTTCTTCTTCGGTCGTCACAGCCGGCTCTTCCTCTGTTTCGGCTACAGGCTCATCTTGTGTGAGGGATACTGGCGCTTCTTCTACTGCCGGGGCCAGCAGTTCAGTTTCCTCAGGCATAATTTCATCCCCTGGTGCTGACTGGTCAACCGGTGTCTCTGACGGGAAATAGGTATGGTCAGCAATCACCTCTGCTTGCGGAGCGTCAATGTCAGTAACCGATACCTCTGTTGCCGGAGCAACAATGTCATCAACCGCCGCCTCCATTATTGGAGCGGCCATATCGGCAGTCACCTCAGACGGCCGGGAGATAAGATCAGGTACCTCCTCAACGACCGGCTCAGTCGATTCAACATATGGAGCAACAATATCAGTCGCCTCCTCCTGAAGGGGTGTGGCCAGGTCAGTTGTAATTTCTTCCGCGGGGATGGAAATCTCAGCAACAACCTCTTCCGGGTTTTCGGCCAGGTCAATCGCCACTGTCTCTGCCGGAGTCTCTGCCAGATCAGTTACTGCCTCTGCTGATGGGATCACAATATCTGCATCCGCCAACCCTGCGGGTGGAGAGGCCTGATCAACCGGTATCGCGGATTGCGGAGTGACCATGTCAGCTGCCGCCACCGCCTGAGGAGCAACAGGCTCAACTTCCGTCTCACCCTGCGGCAGGAAGAGATAATGATACAAAACCTCCCTGTCGTTCACCGAGAGAGCCGATGTCTTCAGCTGGGCATCAAACCGTATATCGGAATTATCCCTGAGCCCTCTGAGCAACAGCATATGGGCTGAGGGGAACCAGGGAAAAAGAGCTGTCAGCTCCCTCAATTCCTCAAGGTCACCGGGACCGGGGAGGTCGATGCCTGCAATGAACCTGCTGAATTCATTCCTGTTCATGACCAGCACTACCAGTTGACAAAAGCCCTGTTGAAAATATCTTCCGTAAGCATCTTTACTATCTCTTCCGTCAGGCCCACCTCCACATCACTCAGGTTGAGGGCACTGTTGTAGTCCTGGTACCGGGTGAAGGTCTGGTCGAAGCTGTTGTCAGCATTGAAGCTGTTGACATACCTGACCCGGACGGATATCGAGAACCGGTTCATCGCGGCCTGCTCATCACCGCTGACAGTCAGGGGCTGTGTCTTGTAATCCGTGATCTCTCCTTCGAAGCTCAGATCCCCGGCTGATGAGGCGATGTCCAGGTTGGTCTGCGCCCGGCACATGTCAATCAGCGCGTCGGTCACAGTCTGTGTCAGTCCCGGCACCACAAGGCTCGCCCTGTTCTGGAAGGTGGCCACACTTATAGTCTTTGCCTCCACCGGGATTGATGCTCCCGTGAAGGAGTACTTGATCTTAACCCCGCAACCGGCAATTACAACCAGCAGCACAACAGGCAATATGATCCTGACAATCCTATTCATCGAGCCCGTACTCCTTGATTTTCCTGTAGAGAGTCCTCTCAGATATCCCCAGTTCGGCAGCAGCCAGTTTCCTTTTGCCATTGTTTTTGGTCAGAGCCTTCTTTATCAACTCTTTTTCGCGGTCTGTCAGCGACAGTGACTCCTCTATGACCTCCTCAGTATCCTCGATAACCCTGCTCTCCCTGGCCGGGTTGTAGCTGACGTGTACAGGCGGGGCCTGATCATAGGATTCTTCGGGGGTTACGCCCTGGTTGTAAATGTTTCTCCTTGGCCTGGCGCCGCTTTCAGGGCTGCCCTGGTTATAGAGATTGCGCAATGCCCTGGCACCGCTCTCAGTGAGGTTGCCGGGTTCGCCACTGCCAAGCATGTCAAATACGAGGTTCTTCAGGTCATGCATGTCACTCTTCATGTCGAAAAGGACCTTGTAAAGTATCTCTCTCTCACTGCCAAATCCCTTCTCATCCGATTGTGTCCTTACAGGCACCGGGAGCCTTCCGCTCTGAAAATCGGGAAGATAACGGGCAAGCATGGCTGCCGTCACCTCACGGTCCTGCTCAATTACAGAAATCTGTTCGGTGATGTTTTTTAGCTGCCTGACGTTGCCCGGCCAGTAATAATTTATCAGCACATCCCTTGCCGGGCCGTCGGGCCTTATGGCAGGCATGCGGTACCGCTCGGCAAAATCCACTGCAAACTTTCTGAACAGGAGGATGATATCCTCGCCTCTCTCCCGTAATGGCGGCACTCGTACCGGCACCGTATTGAGCCTGTAGAAAAGGTCCTCGCGGAAC
>CAZHAI010000111.1:0-7112 GCA_964530645.1 uncultured Rikenella sp.
TGTAGGCGAGAATTGCATTGAGGGTGACAATCGCCTTGTCATCCAGCCCGAAATATTTGGCCCACATGTAAACCTCTTCCTGGCCGGTGGAGTCCCACGGCATCTCGCTGCCGAAGGGGTACTTCAGATTCATCCATACATCGACGCGGGCCTTCATCGCCGACTCGAGGTCTGCAGCCATTTTCGTCATTCCCTCTGCCTTCAGGTCGTTTAGTATGAGGATGAAGACAGTTCCCTCCATCTGACCGAACTGTGCATAGTGCGGGGCCAGTTTTATCATCGCCATCGAGGTGTGGAAGGCATTTTCAAGGTACCACTGCCACTCCTGCTGCGTTACCAGGCCCTTGTAGTTTCTTGCCAGCCTGTACATCACCCAGTGTGCAGCCGCCACATGCGGGTAGTTGTATGATCTGCCGACCGAGTTGGTCTCTTTCGTGTTCCATGAAGGGAAATTGCCGTTTGGAGCCCACCTGATATCCTTGTCGTATGTCCCCTCCGGCATCGATTCTGGTTCATAGTAAAAGAGGCTTTTCCTAACGCCATACTTCAGATCCCCCTCACTGTACTGGATGCCGCCCCAGAGTGTCTGGTTGACAAAGTCTTCCATCTTTTTGACCTCTTCCGGATCAGGCATTATGAGCTGTTTCATGATGGCGCCCAGCCAGCTGCCTGCCCCGGCCTCATCGCTCAGTCCGGCAACCCAGACACGCCTGTCCTGCTGTACCTGTGCCCTCTTCTCATAGTCATATGTGATCACTGACGGAGCCCTGCCGAAGGGATCATTCTTATCGTTGAACCACTGCTCGGTTGTCAGGAAATTGCCGTATGAGGCAACCACCTGGCTCTCCGGCTCTATGATTTTGTAGTTGACGGTCTGCTCAAGGCCATCTTCGTATGTGATTGTCAGCCTGGCTCTTCCCCATGTTATCCCGTTGACCTCATATTGACGCCATCCTTTGGCATTTACGCCGGCATCAATTATGTCAAGAGCCCCTTCGGGCTCCACCTTCATCGCCTTTACCGCCTTGCCGTAGCGAAGAAATAGCTTTGCATTCACATCTTCAGGAACAACGTATCCCGGAATGCCCACTGCAACAGGCCTGCCGGCCAATGCCAGTGCATTTTCGATTTCCCGTACTGATCCGGCCAGGAGGAATTTCACGCCGTATGAAACCGTTTCACCGGGGGCAAGAATCTTCGAAGTGGGGTTGTTCCACTGCTCAGCATCTTTCCATTCGTTCTCTGCATAAGACTTCGTATGAACCATCCATTCGTGCAGCCCCTCGTAGGTGTAGCCTGCAGGCAGGGGGTCATCCGTCAACGGGCGCCACGCCTCGAAGGGGGTCTTCCCGAAAGGTACGGCGACCAGTGCTTTCCCTTCACCGTGCAGCCTCACTACCTGAAGGTAACCTGCATCGGCGCCAATGTAGGGATCAAAAAATACACTCTGCGCATGAGCCTGGTCCAGTGATTTCCCGTTGGAGTTATTATTGAAAACCATCGGGATACCCAGCGCTCCGATCTCCACGGGAGTACCTGATTTATTCGTGAGAGCGAACCTCAGGACGAGGCTGGCGCCATCCTTCTCCCAGTACCTCACCACCCGGAGCGGGATGGAGTCGGGCAGGGTGGCAGCCAGATCGGCAGCCATAAGGGTTTGCGGACCGGAGGAAGGAATAACCTCCACGTCCTTGCGGTTACGGGCGGTTGAATAGTATTCCCATTCACCGTTACCGCTGCGAAGTCCGATATTTATGTCGCCGAGGTGGTAAAAGCGGTTGGACGCCCTCTCCTCAAGCCTGTCGCCAGGAGTGAAGTCAAATGCATCCGAATCATTTGTTTTTAGAAAGGCAACCGTCTGGGTGGCGTTAAGCACCCCGAGCCTGAAGTCAGCCGTTTCAAATTCCTTTGTCCCTTTGTCCAGCCCGATTACCGGCGGACGGGGTGCGCGCCTCTCCCCGGATCTCTGGGCTTCAGTTTTCAGCGGAAAAGCCATTGCCGCTGCCATCAGTATGACCGTTACCGGTCCTGCAATAGTCCTCATATTCTGTGATTTTGGTTTTATCCTTGCCTGTTTCTGTTAATACTGTCTCTTAGAGAACTCGTAAAGTGTCTAATATACACTAATTTTATTAAATGGAAGTATGTTGCTCAATAAATTAACAACCTCAGGCTGGCCTTGTTCCCTGGATAGGATTTGTCAATGCAGACAGAACTCAACAAATAGCAACCTTACGCCTGCCTTGTTCCCGGCAAGGATTTGTCAATTCTGACCGAACGCCTGTTGGGTAAAGGGGTAACAATAATCCAATAAGTGATATCTTTAACCCGTAATTGTTTCCCGGGTAAAATGAAAAGAAAAACTTTCCTTCTTGCAGCAGCGCTGATTGCTGTATCTGTCAGTGCACAGCAATATCCCTTCCTTGATACAGGGCTCTCTTTTGATAAGAGGGTTGATGACCTGGTTACAAGGATGACTGTTGAGGAGAAGGCTGCACAGCTGCTTTATACTGCTCCAGCCATTCCGCGACTGGGTGTCCCTGAGTACAACTGGTGGAATGAAGCGTTGCATGGGGTGGCCCGTGCCGGTCATGCAACCGTTTTCCCGCAGTCAATCACTATCGCCAACAGCTGGAATGAGAATCTTATGCTGGATGTTGCAAATGCCATCTCAGATGAGGCCCGGGCCAAATATCACGAGTTTGTCAGGAGAGGTGACCGCGGTATCTATCATGGACTTACTTTCTGGTCGCCCAACATAAATATTTTCCGTGACCCGCGATGGGGCAGGGGGCAGGAGACTTACGGAGAGGATCCGTACCTCACCGGCCGTCTGGGGCTGAGGTTTGTGCAGGGGATGCAGGGCTCTGACCCGAAGTATTTCAAGACCATAGCCACAGCGAAGCATTATGCGGTGCATTCCGGTCCGGAGCCAATCAGGCATGAATTCAATGCCGTGGTGAGTGAGCGCGACCTGCGCGAGACTTATCTTCCGGCATTTCGCACCCTTGTGAAGGAAGCCGGTGTTTACTCGGTCATGGGTGCCTACAACCAGTTCCGTGGACATCCCGCCTGTGCGAACGATGAGCTTTACGGGATACTCAGGAATGAGTGGGGATTTGAGGGTTATATAGTATCAGACTGCTGGGCGGTTTCTGACTTCTATAATTTCCAGGGATATGCTGCCGGCCCTGCAGAGGCTGCCGCGATGGCCCTGAAGGCTGGCACTGACCTAGAGTGCGGGGTTGATTACAACCACCTGATGGATGCCCTGAAGAGAGGTCTGGTGGCGGAGGCGGACATAGACCTGGCAGTACGCAGGGTTATGCTCGCGCGTTTCAGGCTTGGGATGTTTGACCCTGACAGCATCATAGAATATGCTCAGATACCTTACCAGGCAAACTGCTCTGACTATAACAGGTCTCTTGCCAGGCGGGCAGCACAGGAATCGATCGTTCTGCTGAAGAACGACAACGCAACACTTCCCTTGAGCCGTGATATTCGCACAATTGCAGTAATAGGTCCCAATGCGGCCAGTCACGAAGTGCTCATTGGCAACTACAACGGGATACCAAAGGACCCGGTGAGCCTGCTCGAGGGAATCAGGGCTAAGCTCAGGCCGGAGACTGAGGTGCACTATGCCGAGGGCAGCGACCTTGCCCCGGGAATTCACAATCTTGTCCCGATACCCTCGCGCTACTTCAGAACGCCCGACGGCAGACAGGGAGTACAGGGGGACTATTATGCCTCGCGTTCCATGAAGGGCAAGCCTCTCTTCACCCGAACCGATGACATGATCGATTTCTACTGGGACAATGATTCGCCGCACCCGCAGATGCCGGTCAATGATTTCGGGATTCACTGGGTGGCGGACCTGATTCCCCCGGTGAGTGGAACCTATTATCTTGGCACATGGGGTTCTTCAGGTTATGAGATCATTTTTGATGGTGACACACTGCTTTCGTTCTACAATGACCACCATGCGGCTGTGAGGGGAGTCCCGATGGAGTTCACTGCCGGGAAGAACTACCGGGTGGAGGTCTTCTACAGGAACCATGGCGGTGATGCAGACATGGAACTGCTCTGGTGTATGCCTCGCGGCGATATGATCGGGAAAGCAGTTGAGGCTGCCTCTGCAGCCGATGCTGTCATTGTTGCGCTGGGCCTGTCCCCCCGTCTCGAGGGAGAGGAGATGAAGGTGAAGCTTGAGGGTTTTGAAGGGGGCGACCGTACCAGCCTCAGCCTGCCCGCAATTCAGGAAGAGCTTCTTGCCGCCGTTCTGTCGACCGGAAAACCGGTTGTGGTGGTACTCATGAACGGCAGTCCCGTTGCCTCTGTTCAGGCAAAAGAGAAGGCGGCAGCAGTGTTGCTTGCCGGTTATCCCGGTACTGCAGGAGGCAGTGCAATTGCTGACGTGCTCTTCGGCGATTACAATCCTGCCGGACGCCTCCCTATGACTTATTACAGCTCGGTGGACCAGTTGCCTCCCTTTGAAGAGTATGATATGGCCAACCGGACTTACAGGTATTTTACCGGAACACCACTCTGGCCGTTCGGCTATGGTCTCAGTTACACCAGTTTTGCCTATTCCGGCCTTGAGGTGCCGGCGAAAGCTCTTGCCGGTGAAGAGGTAAAGGTGAAGGTGACGGTAACCAACACAGGCCAGGTGACGGGTGATGAGGTGGTGCAACTCTACCTGACCGACGAAAAAGCATCCACTCCGAGGCCATTGCGCCAGCTTGAGGGATTCACCCGAATAACACTGAAACCAGCGGAGAGCAGGATGGTGGAATTCACTCTCATGCCTGATCAGTTCTCATTGATCAACAGTAAGGAAATGAGAGTAATAGAGCCCGGCTGGTTTACACTGTCAGTCGGCGGAGGTCAGCCGGGGGCCCTCCCTGGGGAGCAGGGTTCCGCACAGGTCCTCTCAACCCGGATCAGGCTTACCGGCAGGGAAATATCAGTGAGTGAGTAAACAATAGAGGCGGACTCTCCGTTAGTTGCAGGTGACAGCATTGGAACAAAACAAGAGACGGACCGGGTGGGTGGTCATCATCACCGCGGTAACGATGGTGATAGAGATTATCGCCGGTTACCTCACCGGCTCCATGGCCCTCCTGGCTGACGGCATACACATGGGTTCCCATGTGCTTGCAATCGGGCTAAGCTGGGCTGCCTACGTCATTGTACAGAGACTGTCGGCAAATCCCGCTTTCACGGGAAATAAAGACAGGGTCCTGACGCTTTCAGGATACACAAGCGGTCTGATTCTCCTGATCTTTGCCGGGATGATAATTGCCGGCGCCATCGGGAGGTTCATCAATCCCCGGGTCATTGAATACAGGGAAGCCATCATGATTGCCGTCATCGGTCTTGGAGTAAACGTCCTGAGTGCCTTCCTGCTTCACCATGAACATGGGGAGGGTGACACCAACATACGGGCAGCATACCTTCACGTACTGGCCGACGCTGTGACAAGTGTGGCAGCCATCCTTGGACTTGTGACAGCGATGATATGGGGGCTTCCCTATGTGGATGCCATTGCAGCACTGATCAGCTCGGCTGTAATCATACGCTGGTCCCTGGGGCTGCTGAGGGATGCCGGGAAAGAACTCATATCCTGATTTTCCTAAAAAATGTTAAATGCTCATTAACATGAGATATGTCATCATAAGCTCATCCCACAGCCTTTAGATTTGCAGATACCTAATAAGTGTATCTCTTACACTTCAGTCTTTAAAGGATTTGTTCTTAACAAATACTTAATTATAAGACAGTATAGGTTTTAGGGGTTATTTTTATATACCGTCCCGGTCCACCGGGACGGTATTCTTTTATACGGATTGGTTCCATTGGTTATCTTTGCCTGTATAACCTAAGATAATGCTTCCACCGGAATTTACAGAACGGATTCATAATCAGCCCTACATTGATGCAGGAACTCTGGTTGCGGCCCTGGCCGGACCCTCAGTTGCCTCTTTCAGGGTTAACAGGCTGAAGTGGCCTCATGCCGTTACAGGTTATGACAGGGTGGAGTGGGAGCCTGACGGCTGGTACCTGCCGGAGAGGCCTCTGTACACACTTGATCCGCTGTTTCATGCCGGGGTTTATTATCCACAGGAATCTTCAAGCATGTTTGCCGGGGAGATGTTCCGGCAGCTGACAGCTGGCATGAGTGGCATGCGGGTTCTTGATCTGTGCGGCGCCCCCGGAGGAAAGAGTACGCACCTGTCACAGCTTATCGGAAATGACGGTTTGCTTGTGGCCAATGAAGTCATCAGGTCACGTGCTGCGGTTCTTGCCGAGAATATTACCAAATGGGGAGCCGGAAATACTTTGGTAACAAATGCTGATCCCTCCCGTTTTAGCCTGCTGCCCGGATTTTTTGACATCATTGTTGCCGACGCACCATGTTCAGGCGAGGGCATGTTCCGTTCTGCCGTAGCAGTGCAGGAGTGGTCGGTGCATAATACAAAGCTGTGCAGCGAACGTCAGCGTAGGATAGTAATGGAATCCTGGTCCGCACTCAAACCCGGAGGCATACTTATATACTCCACCTGCACCTTCAACCCAGGTGAGAATGAGGAGAATGTATCATGGATCACGGATCATACCGGTTCGGAATCACTCCCTGTTTTGCTCCCCCAGGGAAGTCCCGTTGTACCGGTTCGTTTCAACGGTATTGAGGGGTACGGTTTTTATCCCGGAAGGGTGAAGGGAGACGGATTTTTTATTGCAGCTCTGAGGAAACCGGTGGGGGCAGTTCATCGCAACCGTGAATCCGGCAGTATTTCAGTGCATGACAGCCGTGAATCCGGCAGAAGGTCAGGACAGGGGACCCGTGAAGCAGGCAGGGGCACCGGCCAGTCTCCAGTCATCCGCGGAAGGAGAAGAGAGGTCCTGAAAACCTCCTCACCGGCGTTCGTGACCAGTGAGCCGCTTGCTGACTTTGATCGCGGCAGAATTGTAATGCAGGAGGGAAGGATTATTGCCCTTGCAACAGAGGCAGGTCTGTTCAGCTATATTGAGGAAAGGCTCCCGGTGATCAAATCGGGAACCATGATCGGTGAGATCAAAAACAACAATCTCATTCCGGCGCACGATCTGGC
>CAZHAI010000112.1:0-7105 GCA_964530645.1 uncultured Rikenella sp.
ATCAGCCGGTCCACTCGAGTGACACCTTCTTCATGCAGGCCACCAGCGCTGAGACAAACGTGGCAAGCATAGCCAGCTATCTCGGACTGCCGGTGAAAGTCCTCACCACATTCGTGAAGGACAGTCCCATTGCGCTGTTCATTAAAAACAACCTGGCAAGCCGTCATATGGCTTTTGAGGGGAAGGATGTCGCCCAGGGATCACCATGGGGTTACCGCCACCAGTTCAACATTGCGGACATGGGTTACGGTTCCCGCGGCCCGAGGGTGCACAACGACCGTGCAGGTGAGGTGGGGCGAACTCTCAATGTGAAGGATTTTGATCTCGACCGTATCTTCGGTAAGGAGGGAGTACAGATAGTACACCTGTCGGGACTGATCGGTGCACTCTCACCCGAGACCAGCGCCTTCTGCCTGGAGCTGGCCCGTGAGGCGAAGAAACACGGTACACGCATTGCTTTCGACCTCAACTATCGCGCATCATTCTGGAAGGGTCGAGAGAAGGAACTCTCGGGGATTTTCCGCGAGATAGCCTCAGTTGCCGACATCCTCGTTGGCAACGAGGAGGACTTTCAGCTCTGTCTGGGGATAGATGGCCCTGAAGCAGGAGGGAAGGAGATCGGCTCCAAGATCGAAAGCTTCAAGGGGATGATTGACAGGGTCAGGAAAGAGTACCCCGGGGCATCTGTATTTGCCACTACGCTGAGGCAGGTGCTGAGTGTTGACGCACATCTCTGGGGAGCCATCATGTGGGAGGGTGGCAACTGGCATGTGATCGAGCCACGCGAGATCCACGTCCTGGACCGAATCGGCGGCGGCGATGGCTTCGTTGGAGGACTGCTCTACGCCATCCTTAAGGGATGGGAACCCGCCAGGTGGGTTGAGTTCGGGTGGGCAAGCGGCGCACTTGCAACAACCTTCATGACCGACTATGCCCAGCCGGCTGACGAGGAGCAGGTCTGGAGCGTCTATGAGGGAAACGCCAGGGTCAAACGGTAACACTCAGAAAACAGACGTCCCCGTACTTGCATGTAGCGGCAAGTACGGGGACGGGTTTCAGATAAATCTTTCCGGAGATAAATTAAATCTCTCCCGGGACGTTTTTACCCTTCTTAATTTTCTCTTCGAGATCGGTGACAGCCTTTTCAGCGTTGTCTATCTTTTCTTTCTTCTGCTGATAGGTCTCATCGTTTATTTTTTTTGAGGTTTTTTCCTTTTCAAGGTCCTCTCTTGCCACCCTGATTCTCTCCCTGGCCTGGACAGTTTTCTGCTCTCCGTCCTCAACCCTTTTGTCGAGTTCTGACTTTTTCTCCTGGTTTTTCATGCGTGCCTCTTCAGCCCTTGCCTGACCGAAATCGCGACCCTCGAGGCCTCCTTTATTTCTGCCGTAGGCATTTCCACGGCCCTTGCCGGTGTCCTTACCTTCTTTAACGTCTGCAGCGTCACGGACCTTTTCCTTCTCCTGCTTCATCGCCTCCCGGGCCTTTTCCTCTTCTTTATTTACTGCCTCAGCGGCTTTCTCCTCCTCTTTCTGCACCGCTTCCACGGCCTTTTCTTCTTCTTTTTCTACGGCTTCCTCAGCCTCCTTTACCTTCTCTTTTCCTTTTTGCTTAGCCTGGTTCACCTCTTTTTTAACCTTACCGGTTTCACCCTGCTGCTGGGCCATGGTTTCACCTCCGAAGGCCATGAGGGCTATTATAATTAAGGCTATCGGAAGAACGGATAGTATCTTTTTCATGATCATTTGTGTTTGGTTAGAGTTCATTAATTAATGTATCAAGCTTCATGGCGGCCTCATCAATTTCATTGATTGTGCTGTCAATCTGTGTGGATACAGTTTCAAGCTGCTCTATTTCCACAGCTCTTGCTTTTTCAGCTTCTTTAGCTGCCTTTCCGGTGCAGCCTGCCAGAAGCAGAGCTATAACGCCGGATGCAATAATTGCCTTTTTCATTGTCATTTTTCTTTAGGTTGTTAATCTGTTTCTCCTCATTTTAACATCATACAACTTTAAATATTGCCCGGATGGGCTTAAATCATGTACAATTTACGACATAAGTTTGACATAAGGCTAAATTTCAAATCCGGTAAGTAGTGTCATTCCTGAATGTACAGGTCACCGCTGAAGAGACAAGACCTCCCTCGCCGTTCCCGTTGTTGAGACTAAGGTAATGTCCGATCCCCGTTACCACCGTATTGCTGGGGTACAGAGGCGGGGTCCAGTGCCCCGGAGCCCTTGCCTGCCCTGAGTGTAACAATTATGGCATAATCCCACCAGATTCCTGTTGAGATGTCAATGTCCTCTCCCCTGTAATACCTGTTTTTGCCCTTGGGAGAACCGTCGCTGTAAGTCTTCCCGAAGCAGTATGGATCATAGGCCTCCAGCAGAAGTTTACCATCGACCATTTTGTAGCCCTTGACAACCAGGAAATGACCCCATCCGGAACCGTCGGTCCGGTAGAATTTATCGACATGCCATCTGCCTTTAATCTCGTACCGTAAGTAATACATGTCAAGGCAAAGGATGGCAATGTTGCCCTTGTCGAGTTCCATGACCAGGTCGTTCATACCGGAAAGAGCGATCACGTAGTTATTGACGGAATAGTGGTTGAGGTACCCGATGATGTCACCGGTATACCACCAGCCCCCTGCGGATCGAAACATCTGCCGGGCATCAGCCGGAGTGCCTGAGAACAGGCTGTCAACCCATTTTATCGCCATCGTCACAGATGTCGGCCCGCAGTTCAGAGCGCTATGAGGCCCGGTGTTTGCCTGATCCAGGTACCACTCATTCTTTGCGTCATTGTCAGCTTCCTTTCCCAACTCACGTCCCAGTCCGAATAATCTTGCTTCATTAAGCACAGGGAGAACAATACTTTTGTGCACGACAGTTTCGTCCTCCGAATCGCTCACCTTAAGCTCGACTTCGACGTTAAGAGGGCTTGTCAGGCTAGGTATAATGAATGAGGTCTCAGGAAGGTTTGTGTTTGAAAATGCCACCTTTTCCGAATTTGCACTCCAGAGGCAGCTCAACATGTCGCCGTCTTCATCAATAGAGTTATCGCTAAGTATTATCTCATCAAGGTCTTCATAGATCTGAAAGTCGGCAACAGGAGGGGTATTGGTCTCCCTTTCTTCACTGCAAGAAAGGGAGAACACTAGGAGGAAGAAAAGAAATTGTCGGAAATATTTTATTGTCCGGTTCATCTCCTCTGAATTGATGGTTCTGCAGTAAAGATATCAATAGAATCTGATTCAGTATAATCTCCCGCCGGCCGGGACATCCTGGTCAGGAGTGATAAGGATACACTCATTATTGCTGTCCGGAACGCCCAGTGTCAGGACCTCAGACACTGCCGGGCCGATCTGGCGGGGAGGGAAGTTAACCACGCATAAAACCATCTTACCGTTGAGTTGTGCCCTGGTGTAGTTGGCTGTCAGCTGCGCACACGACCGTTTGATGCCGATCTCTTCCCCGAAGTCAATTCTGAGCCTGTAGGAGGGTTTCCTCGCTTCCGGGAAATCCAGGACTTCGATAATCCTTCCGGCACGGATATCAAGCTTTTGAAAATCATCAATTGTTGCCATACAACATGTTCCTGATAATTAATTTTTCGTGAAATTTGTAAGACAAACCGGGGGAATTCAAAATATAATTACGGTTTGTGCCATCATTGATTATGCTATAGTACCAGGCAATCTATCAATAATTCTTCATAAACCAAAAGCTATATCGGATAATGGGATCATTAAATGAAAAATGGGGGAGTGCTTACAAGATAGGGGCAATTGCTACATTTATTGTGCTTGCCGGGGTAGTTCTTGACATGGTCGTCGGTACCATTACCGGCGGCAATGTTGCAGAACTGCCGCAAACTGCAATCGAAAGATTCAGTCAGTTCAGGGAAAGTCCGCTCCTGGGACTATATAATCTGGATTTGCTAAATATCATCAATCAGTTAATCTTAATTCCAGCAATTTTTGCCCTTTGTGCGGTCCACCGCGAGAGTGCCGGGCCATCAGCACTGCTTGCTTTAATCCTTTTCCTGGTCGGGACAACCATTTTTGTGTGCGGGAATACGGCACTTACAATGCTGGATTTAAGTCACAGTTACTATGCTGCAGGTTCGGAGGATCAAAAGCTTCTCATTGCAGCTGCCGGAGAAGCCATGCTTGCTAAGGGATCTCACGGCAGCCTGGGGGTGTTCATCGGTTTTGTGCTTCCTACATTCGCCAACTTTGTTATGTCAGCTGTCATGCTGAAAGGCAAAATCTTCAGTTCTCTTACTGCGTATACGGGATTAATTGGCAACTCACTGATGGTACTGTATCTCATTCTTGTCACCTTCAATCCTGCTGTGGAGAGCCTGGCGCTGATTTTTGCCATGCCCGGCGGACTACTTCTCATGACCTGGATGATTATGTACGCAATCAGGCTGCTTAAGCTGAGCAGATCATAACTAAAATCTATAGATATGCCGAAAACAGATGAAATTCTTACCGGGCTTCAGGGAATTGTGAACAATTATTCATCGATTGCAATTGTCTGGCATGTGATATTGTATGCGCTCATCGTGGCATTGCTTGCCAGGTGGCTGCCGACCAACAAGTTGTTTGTACTGCTGATGTGCCTGCCGGTGATTTCTGTTGCCGTCATGGCATTTATGGCAGGTAATCCGTTCAACGGGATACTGTTCTCAGTCCTGGCGATCCTTCTATTTATTTTTGGGTTGAGGGTATCCGGTCAGCCTGTACAGACTTCGAGCCTTGTCTTTATGGTTATTGGTATACTGATGATTGTATTTGGCCTGGTTTATCCACACTTCATCAATGAGGGATCCTTCATCAGATTCCTGTACGCATCGCCGGTAGGGCTCATACCGTGCCCGACTCTTTCTTTGCTTATCGGGTTCCTGCTTCTGTACAATGGGTTCGGCTCCCAGTCAGTGACTCTCACCTTTGTTATTTTCGGACTGTTTTACGGCATTTTCGGAGCGTTGAAGCTGGGGGTCTACCTCGACATATTTCTCGTTTTCGGAAGTGTCTCGCTGCTTGTAAAGTACTTTATAGCGCTAAAAGCATAGGGTCAGATTTTGTTATTTTTGCTTAATGTCAGTTGGTTGCAATGGTACGAATTTTGTTCGTTTTGTTGTAACCCAAGACCTGATGGTATGAGAAAAAAGCTTCTGATTTACATCATTCCGCTCTGTTTCATTTCCTGCGAAAATTACAATCAGTTAATTATCGAGAATACCGATATCCCGTTGATAAGTAAGGTATTTATCTGCGATGAAATTTATATGGTTTACTCGTATAATGATGCCAATTTAGTGACAGAAGAAAGAAGCAAATTTCATTACTCCCGGCACACTTATAACGACAATAATCAGTTGATAGCTTCTGATTTCTGGTGGGATGAGCGTATTGCGAGCAGCAGCTTCAGTGTGCTTGAAGAGGCTATGAACCGCAAGGAATGGGTTAATCCTGACAATACGCCAAAAAGCATTTCCCATTTCCTCGAATATGATGGTGCGAAACAAATAGTACGCAAATCATTTATACGGACATCCGGTGAAAACAACGATATGTTGGAATTTCAATTTGAAAATGACAGAGTAGTCAGGTCAACAGGGTATTATAATAATTCAATTTCCGTTTACACTGACTATCAATATGATGAGCGTGGAAATCTGACCAGGCAAACGAGATACACGGTTTCATCAGCAGGCGTTCCGGAGTTAAGCACTACAACGGATTATGAGTACGATAACATGCATAATCCATATTATTCATTCAGGCGATTAATCACTCCCGGTATTTATACCAACCCCAACAATATCACGAAAGAAACTTATACACTTAATTTTGATCCCGGACCTTCGATTGAAAAAGTGCAGGTGACGGAATACAAATATCTGTATAATGCCAATAGCTACCCCAAAAAAGTAAACGGGGAGACCGAGTACGTTTATAAATAACAAAAAAGCAACCGGCCGTTGGCAAATCGGCTGTGGCGCCAGGTCCGTTCAGGCTTCAATTAATGCCTTGTTGCAGGCACTAAATAATAAAGAGGGTGCCTTTTCTGGCACCCTCTTACAAACCAAACCTCACTTGCTGATCAAAAATCCGGAATGAACAGAATCCATGTCAGCCAAAAAAAATTGTTCAGATTATCTTATTCCCATCCCGGATTTTGTTGCAGGTTGGGATTGATGGAAGTCACACTGTACGGATAGGGGAACCATTCGTGTTTTCCGGTCTGGAAACCAGATACTTTATCAGCATTGGGTTCCGAATATGTGATATAACCTCTGTGTGCAGGCTCGTCAAGGGTAAAGAAGGCATCTTTAAGTGACGGAATATGTTTTCCTGCATTCTTCGCTTTTTCAAATTCACCCCAGCGTTTCATATCAATCCAACGGGAGCCTTCACACCACAACTCATAGTTTCTTTCTTTCTTGACTTCATCCAAAGTCAATGTGGAACTGATATGAGCGGATCCTGCACGCTGTTGAACCTTCTGGAGATACTGAAGACCATCAGCATCACTTGTCTGGGCGCAAGCCTCAGCATAAAGAAGAAGGACATCAGCGTATCTTGCAACAATGAAGTTGTTATACCGGTACCCAAAAGTTAACAGTACGTCTTCAGGAATTGCAATATGCTTTTTCTGAAGGTAACCGCACTGCCCGTAAAGGCCAAGGGTATTATTGACTCCTCTGTTTTCGTCAGCAAGCTTTTGTGCTGTGGTCATACCATTTATATTCCCGTTATCGCTTGGCCATTCAAGTTCGGTAAGGAACTCCTCATAGGATACCATGGTGGCTTTGCGGCGATAAGAATTTCCATCATTTGCTGCGAACGCATTGGCGAAGGTTTCTTCAATAGCCAGACCGCCCCATCCCTGTGCAGCCATATACTTCGGCTGAGCTGCCATCCTTGAGGTTCTCCATCCCCAGATATTCATTTCCATCCAGGTAGAGCGCTGGATTTTGCCATCCCAGTCACCCATGGAGGAATTCTCAGCAATATTCGACTCGAATATTTTCTCTTCGGAACCGTCACCGGAAATATGGAAAAGATCGGCCCATTCTTCACCGGGAACAAG
>CAZHAI010000113.1:0-7074 GCA_964530645.1 uncultured Rikenella sp.
AGGGGAATGTGATCTCGTCACGGTGCTGAACCACGTAACGCGCAAACGGGACGGTGAGGTCATATCTCAGTCCTTTCTCGCTTATATGTTTTGACACCTGAATGGCGTCGGCAGCCGTGAGAGCCTCAGGGTTGACCCCTGAAAGAAAGTTTCCGGAGTTAAGAATCCTGAAGATAAGTCTGTCACCCTCCTCCCCGTACTTGCCAAGAAGAGTTGAGAGGTTTTCCATGGCGGGGGTCTCAATGGGCAGGTAGCCGCAGAGCGAAAAGTTCCTTCGGATTATGTCGAAGATGTAATTGCGGCGCAGCATCTCTGACGGTGAGAAGTCGCGTGTGCCCTTTGGAATGGATGGTTTCTGGGACATGTCAGGATTGATTTCCCGACAAAAATATGAAAAAAAGCTTGGCCGAACGTTAATTACGGTCCCGGCATGAGTCTACCTGGGAGAAGACGGGCAGCGGCATGGCAAATGCAGAAAATCCCGGGATTGTGAATCCCGGGATTGAAAGGCTGCGAATCGCCTTCTTATATCGTGCAGAAAAATTACTGAATAAACGGTATTGAGAGGGGGTATTTGAATACCTCGCCTTTTGCAGCCCTGATGCTGGCAACAATGATGCAGACAAGTTCAAGAATTGTGAGAGCTATCAGCAGGGGAATCCCCACTATTATTAAGCACAGCGGGAGGAGCAGTATTGTGTAAAGCGCCATTGAAAGCTGGAAGTTCAGGGATGCCTTTCCGTTCCGGTTTACCCACTCTGACTCGTCCTTCCTTGAGACCCAACAGATCAGCGGGCCGATGATTCCGCCACCGAACGGAAAAATGTAGCTGGCGAAGGCCGACAGGTGACAGAACATTGCCCAGTCGCGCTCTGATTGAGTGTATGTCTTAATATCTTCCATTGCTTTTTTTTAAAAAGACGGTATTTGTGTCAAAATGCTGCATCTTCAGAAGCGGGCGAGCCTTTTCAGGTCGCTTATAAGTAACCCGTTAGCATTCCTGCTGTCAACCATATGACTGTCATAGTAATACATGACAGCATCATCTGTGCCGACAAGCATCTTCATGCAGGTGCCGGTCTGTTTGACGCCGTCAGGTCCCACCTTGTGGACAATCAGGACATCCTTTTCCTTCGCCTCTATTGCACTCATTATCTCCTCCTCACTGACAATCCTGACCTTGTAAGGGTAGTGCAGGGCTATCCTCTCAATCGTGTTCACCTCCGGCGCCAGGTCATCCTCCCTGACAAGGATTGTCCTATTCATTATTTCAGGAACATTCTTGTTGTAATATTTAAGGTAACGGAGAGCAGTGGTGGCCGGGTTCTTCATCACCAGTTCGGCGTGATACTCCATGAAGCGAATTATCAGGCCGAGCTTGTAGCTGTATTCCTCTTCCGGAGCTCCGGAAAAGCAGAGAGGTATTGCGCAGAACTCAGGAAGCTGGTCCAGTTCATCCACATCCGCCCCCAGAAGCAGGTTGAGGAAATCGAAGGTTGAGCCCGATTTGTCATTGCTGAAGTTGGTGATTGTGAGGACTATAAATGAGTATGCCGGGTCAGTGCGCATAACGTTGAACTCCTCAACGGAAATATACTTCACCGGGGTAACCTTCCAGTATTTGTTTACGGCATCTCTTATCTCCGCATTGTAAAAAGAAAACTGATCCTGTTCAAGAACGACACATGTGACAGATTTCCTGAACTTTTCAGCATCGTCAACAGTGGGATAAGGCCTCTGCTGCGCAAATACAGTATGAGCAAGGAGGATAAACAGGACAAAAAGGCAGGATTTCTTCATAATAACTATTTATCGGCAGGAAGGAGGACAGGGTTTCTCTCATTGAACTTCCTCAGGTAAACGAACATCATTTTTTTCTGGTTCTTGTTGCGCATCGAGATAAACTCTTCGTAGAGCTCCGGGTCTTTCATCAGAAGCGCCTCGAGATTCTCAAGGTTGTACTCATATGACTTACCGGTTTCGAAGTCTATCATGAACATCTCCAGGTCAGTGCGTGTGGAGTTGTTGCGGTAGGGATAGCCACCGTAGCCGTATGGGTCATAGTATCGTGATGAATAGGGGCTGTAATAATAAGGTGAGTAGTATGACCGGTAGGGCGAGTAATAAGGATCATAATAGCCGTTGGGATTATAGCCCGACTGTGTTGTAACGTCCGCCACGAAGTGGATAATTGAACCGAAGAAGGTGATGCGGTTAAAGTTTCCCTGCACCCTGGCATAGAGCACCCCGTTTCGTGCAAAACCCCAGATATTGTCCTTCTCAATCTCCTGTCTGACACCCAGGTTATCATAGAAGTAGATCTTCTCCGAGGAGATCACCTGGTCAAAAAAGTCCTTGTCGTTATAATCAACTGATGTAAACAGCTTCGCCTTGGGAATAGGGCTGTTTGACTTCACCATGTCAAAGTTCAGGTATATACCGTCCCTGAACTTGAAGTCCGGGGTATACTGAACAAGAGTATCCCCCTGCTGCGCCCTGGTGAAGCCAATGGCTATCACAGCTGCGATCAGTGTCACTAAGCCCTTTTTCATCACACTCTTTTTCAGGTTTTACTTCAAAAATTATACCGTAAGGCAAAAATAATCTTTTATGTACACTGAAAGCAAGCCCCTCTTTATCTTTATTGAAATTGGTGTATCTTTGGTTGACTTAAATCTACTGCGGTCACAATATGCCGAACAGAACCAGACCTTCCTCCATCCCGCACTCGGATCTGATGACCCGGAGGACACGGGACCGGATTCTTTTACCTGTGGCACTTGCTCTTCTGCTTGTGATAGTTGCACTGGTGACCGCACTCTCAGGGATGATCTACATGCCGATAGTTTCAGGGGCCGTTGCGCTGGTACCGCTGGCGCTTGCGATTGCCGAACTGAGAAGGCTCATTGCCGACAGCAGGAATATCCTTAGGGAGCTCGCCTCGATTGCAGAGAAGAATGAAGAGGTAATCAACTCCTTCTCCCACAAGATCAGGGAGCCGCTCAACAACCTTGTTTTGCTGGGCAACATGCTGACCGAAACAACTTCCTCACCCAAGCAGCAGGAGCTGGTGGAGACCTTCATCGCATCGACAGGTTCAATGGTGGATGTTGTAAATGAGCTCACAATGGAAACGGCCGGCAACATCACTTTTGAACGCAGAGGAGAGATCCGCTTCAGGCTTGGTCCCATCATACATGATACAATTGAGCTGATGAAGCTCAACAAAAGGCATGATCAAAGTGTGGTGATATATGATGACCGCGGGGAGGGCGCCAGTGATTACAGCGGTGATCCCATAATTATCAAGCAGATACTGATTGACCTGCTCAGTGCAGCCATATCCGGTTCATCGGGAATAGCAACAATAAAGGTACAGGTAAGGGAAGCCGGTGAGCGTGAAGGAGCCCGGAAGGTAGAGTTCACTCTCTCTTCCAATAATCCCGTTGTCTTCATCGGAGAGGGCCGGCAGCCATGGCCGATAGCAGGCAGGCTGATTCGTGACCTCGGAGGTAACTGGCAGGAATCCACTACCGGAACGGGGGCATGGTTTGTCTTTTATATTTACCTGCACAAGGCCGAAACGCATGCCCGTCCGGCAACGGCAAGCACTCTCATTAAGGGCATGCCGGCTGAGAAGAGCAGGAAGGAGATGAAAGACCTGAATATCCTGCTTGTTGAAGACAACCCCATAAACCAGCGTATCACCCAGCTCATGCTGGAGCCGCTTGTCAAAAGGCTGGAGATAGCCCGTAACGGCAAGGAGGCGCTGGACATGTTCGGAACATCCCGCTATGACCTGATACTGATGGATGTGCAGATGCCGGTGATGAACGGGCTGCTGGCTGCCGAAAAGATCAGGAGTCTCGAGATGAGCACCCAGTTGCATGTCCCTATAATTGCCATTACCGCCAACGCCATGCTGGGCGACAGGGAACAGTGCCTTGCGGTGGGGATGGATGATTATATAAGCAAACCGATAGAGCCCGATGTGCTCATAGAAAAGATTGCGGCACTTATCTGACAGGGGATTTCCGGCCGACCTCGCCGACTGCGGCAAGCCGCGATCCGGAATAAACCGGTAACATGCCTCAGGAGGGCTTCACACGGAAACCTCAGAAGGACTTCACACAGAAACCTCAGAAGGGCTTCACACCCAGAATCATCATATCGTCAATCTGGTCATGACCCTCCATCCAGGAGTCAATCGTCTCATCGAGGATACGCTGCTGGTCCGGGAGCGGATATTTGCTGATTGTAAGAAGAATATGCCTGAGACGGCGGTACATGAACTTCTTGTTCTCAGGACCGCCGAACTGATCAGCATACCCGTCCGAGAAAAGATAGAGAAGGTCACCTTCCTGCAGTGTGAATGTGCTGCGGTTGAATGAGACCATTGCGAATGACTGCACCACGTTCTTCTTGTCGCCCTTTATCTCTATGAGCTTATCATCGCGTACAATATAGACCGGCAGAAACGCACCCGAGAATTCCATCACCTTGGTCTTCTTGTCAATAATGCAGATGCTCATCTCTATCCCGTCCTTGATCATTGCCTTTCCACTCTCCTCCTTGAAGAAGGCCGATTCCAGCTCGCGGTTCATCGTAAGCAGCACCTGGTCACTGTCATCAACCTTCAGATCATTGATGATTTTATGGATCAGTTCCAGACCTATCATTGACATGAGTGCTCCCGGGACACCATGTCCTGTGCAGTCGGCTGCCGCAATGAAGTACTTGTCGTCACGTTCGCTGAACCAGTAGAAGTCGCCACTCACGATATGCTTGGGGCGGTAATAGATAAAATAATCCTGAAAAATGCGTCGTATGTGATGCTCTGCAGGCAGGAGCGCGGCCTGTATCCTTTGCGCGTAGTTGAGGCTGTCAGTAAGGTCCTTGTTACGGAGCTGCAGTTCCGAACGCTGTATCTCGATCTCATTGTAGGCGCCCTTCAGCTCTGAAAGGTGCTTCCTGGTGCGTAACAGAACCCAGAACTGAAGTATGGCGAGGTAAATCAGAGCCACAACTATGAATACCGCGATGCCATAATTGATGGCCGGATTGTCTCTCAGTCCGCCTGCCATGGCAGTCAAGAGGGCCGATGGCATAATGCCGTTCACCCCGCAGCGCTTTTTACTGTCTCCACTGAGGCATCCCCCGGTCTGAGCAGGGGTAAAAGCCTCAGAGACGGTGATTCCAGCAACGGGCCGAGGCCGTATTCATTCCACCTGCGGTTAACAAGTTCAATCGTCTCCCTGTCTGAGCAGACAACATTGGGCCACTCCCTGGGGAAAGCCGGGAGTGTGCGTGTCTTTGAGGTGGCGTCGATGAAGATGGCTCCGCCACCGAGATGGTACAGGTCGCGTGCCGGATCACTGTTGCCGGTCACCAGCCATGTGAGCATGGAGGGATCATCTGCATCAGCGCCTTCATCAACTGCAATGATTACTGTACCCGTGGCTGTCAGTGGCGCTGGGAGGGATGCGGCAAGACGATGCATGTCAAGTCCCTGCGGCGGCTTCCGGATGATAAGCACTGCGACCGGCAGAGCGTGGTCGGCCAGCGTTTGCATGCCGATGACGACCTCACCGGTGATCTCGTCATCAGTAAGAAGAAGGAGTGGAACAGAATGAGCCTCTGCAGTACGCTCCTCGGCAAGTTTCACAGTGGCGTCAATACCCAGTTTCCCGCCCATGCTGAACCTGTCGGAAGAATGGTCAAGCACATCAAGCGGTCCCCTGGTAAGGAGAAGGTCTGTTTCAAACCGTACGTTGGCGAAGAAAGCCTCGGCCACAGCGTGGTAATCGGTAACGTGAACGGGGCTGCTGACCACGATTATATATTTGCTGAGCATCATCTGACCGGCGCCGAAGAGGGCGCTGAGTACTTTCAGACCCTGTCCGGGATAGGTCTTGTCGATGCTGACAATAACAAGGTTATGAGCCACGCCGGAGACGGGCATATGCAGCTCGCGTATCTCGGGGGCTATTGCAATCTTTATGGGTGCAAAGAATATCTTTTCTGTGGCTTTGCCCATCCATGCGTCTTCCATCGGCGGTACGCCCACCACTGTGGCGGGGTATACGGCGTTCTTCCTGTGGGTGATGCATGTTACATGAAACCTCGGGTATAGATCGGCCAGGGAATAGAATCCAGTATGGTCACCGAATGGTCCTTCGGTTACCGGGTCCTCTGTTGTATCAACATATCCCTCAATCACGAAGTCGGAGTCTGCCGGCACCCAGAGATCATTAGTAAGGCATTTGACAAGCGTCACCCTCTTACGGCGGAGGAAGGCTGCGAGGATATATTCACTTATATCTTCAGGCAGCGGTGCCGTGGCTGCATATGTATAGACGGGGTCACCGCCGAGAGTGACCGTTACGGGCATCCGTCCTCCTCTTTTCTTCCAGGCGTCCAGATGGCGTGCTCCTGTCTTATGCCTGTGCCAGTGCATCCCTGTCACATCCTTGTCCATGACATGCATCCGGTACATACCGAGGTTGTTCCTGCCGGTCTCAGGGTGCCTTGTGTGCACAAGCGGAAGGGTTATGAACCGTCCGCCGTCATGCGGCCAGCACTTGAGTATCGGGAGTCTGCCCAGATCAGCAACCGGTTCAACAACTTCCTGGCACTCGCCCCGGCCCCTCTTTCTGCGGGGTGAGAGTGTCAGAAACCTGAGCATGCCCGGCAGGCGTGCCAGCTTTCCTGACAATCCGCGTGCCTGGCTGAACGATTCAATTACGGAAAAGATCTCCTCACCGGCGTCATCCAGTGAATTGCGACCGATGGCTGCAGCCATGCGGCCGTCAGAAGCAAAGGCATTTATGAGCAGCGGGAACCCTGTGCCGGTATTCTCGAAGAGAAGAGCCTTGCCACCGTTTTTTACGAGCCTGTCAGCAATCTCGGTTATCTCCAGTACAGGATTGACCGGGCACGTTACGCGTGCCAGCTGGCCGCGGGACTCAAGAAATGCGGCGAATTGAGCAAGACCGTTAAACGACATTAAGACACAGATTTGTACAAATATAAAAAATAAAAACTCCGCGGAGGCGGAGTTTTAACAAAGGTGGA
>CAZHAI010000114.1:0-7052 GCA_964530645.1 uncultured Rikenella sp.
CGCAGAATGAATCTGCCTCGTTGCTCTTCATGCGGCAGTCGAACGAGGGGCGATAGATACCTTTGGCTGAATATCCGCCTCCCTCAAACAGGCCGGTGACACCTGTATATCTCTTGTCATTGGGCGTAGGAACAGGCACTGACTTGGCAATCAGGTTTTTCCACTTTGCATCAAAGTTTACCCTTGTGGTGATATTGGGCTCCCACGGTTCCACATCAAGGGGATAAAACTCCTCGTAAGCTACTTCGGAGGAATAATATTCATCTCCGAGGCCCACCAGGCCGTGCCCGAATTCGTGGGTCAGCACCTTCGGTGTGAGCTGGTGATCTGCAGTGACAGCGCTATAGTAGTTGTAAACACCTCCTCCGCCGTACCTGGGGCTGTTGATGAGTACAATGATCTGGTCATGCGGGGCCGCAGCGGCATAATCATTTACACGCCTTATATCCTGGGTGGTAAGGTAACGGTCTACATCAAAAGTGTAATAGCTTGCATTCAGGGCGGTATTGACATAGATGCCCTCACCAGGCACATCGGTGCCGGACTCCTGAGAGGGAGCCTCAACAGCCCATATATTTATACGGTCACGGTACTTGTCAAACGGGGCCTCCGCAAACAGATACTCCGCCATGCGTTGTACATCATTCCTGAATTTATCCATCTCGCCACGGGTATATCCCTCGGCAATGAACGCGATGTCAAGAGATGTGTGGGGATCGCCTGTGCCTGCTATTTTGGTTGCCAGTGCCGCATCGGGTTTCTCCCTGGTTACGAAATAGCTGGCAGGGTCAATCAGCGTCTCGTACAGTTTTGAAAAATTGCCGTCGCGTGCCCTGATGCTCAGTACGAAATTAACCTTGTTTTTTGGAAACGGGAAGGTGGCTACCTCATGGAATACACGTTCCATTATTTTTGCCTCTGCGGTTGTCTGCCACTCCTGGTACAGGGTGCAGAAGCCTCGCGAAAAAAGAAGGGTTCCGCTTGCGGCGTCAAAGACTTCATATTTAAAGTTTCCGTATCCGAACGGATCGGTGAGGTTAGTCAGTGAGCCGCCCCAGAAAGGCTCCTCCCTGAATGACACAGGGTAGACCCTTGTGGTTTCGCTGTTGCCGGCCATCATGAAGTCAAACCTCATCGTACGGTCGGTGAAATTTTCGTCAAACACAACCTGTGCCTGAAGTGATAATGCAAGAAGGAGCAGTGAAAATACCGAAACAGATCTCATGATTTGACAGTTTTGAAATGTAAAGGTAGTAAACAGGCTGCCACAAAAAAAGATAATTTGTAAATTAACCGCCTAAATAGCTGAAGCATGTTCCGTTCGTTTGATCCGGTAATGACAGTCAGGGAATTTCTTGCAAGCCTTGGAATGACAGCGTCTGTTGTCTCCTGGCTGAGCACGGTAATCCTGGTGGCTGGTGTGGGTCTCCTTGCGTGGCTCTCGTACAACTTCACCCGTCTGATCCTGGTAAGGGTTTTTGCGTACATTGTAAAACGCTCACGGTCAGCGTATGACGATAAATTCCTTGAGACAAGGATGTTCAAGCGCCTTGCGATGATTGTTCCCGGTGTAATAGTCTATAATCTCGCTACATGGATGCTTCGCGAAAATCCCGGATGGCTTACATTTATCCATAAGACTGCCGCCCTTTATATCGTGATATACGCCACTCTTACTGTCACGGCCTTCATTGAGGGCTGGCACCAGGTATGGCTGATGCAGCCCATCTCAAGAGGAAGGTCAATAAAAGCCTATGTCCAGATAGTTAAGGTTTTTGTGGCCGTGGCAGGTATCCTGATAATGATTTCAATTATTGCCAGGATTTCTGTAACCAATGTTGTTGCGGGGCTAGGTGTCGCTACTGCTGTCCTGGCCGTTGTCTTCAAGGACACCCTACTTGGCCTTGTGGCCAGTATTCAGCTCTCGACGAATCACATGGTAAAGCTGGGTGACTGGATTACTATTCCCGGACGAAACATTGACGGAACTGTCATCGACATGACCCTTTACACGGTCAAGGTCGAAAACTTTGACAAGACCATCCTGACGGTTCCAACCTACGCCCTGATCTCAGAGTCGTTTCAGAACTGGAAGGGGATGGAGGATTCAGGAGTGCGGAGGATAAAGAGGGAGATCCGGATTGATGTCCGGTCCATAACCTTTATCACACCCGGGCTGATCGAAAGCATTGCACAACGGCCCATGACAGGGAAATGGCTTTCGGAGAACAGTGATGAGATTGAGGGGATAAAAAGGGGTGAACCCACTTCCCTCACCAACCTTGGGGCTTTCAGGGCTTACATGTCGGAGTACCTCAGGAACCACAGGGATATTGATTCAAAGATGCCGGTTATGGTACGCGATATGCCCCCTACTGAGTCAGGTATGCCGGTGGAGATCTACTGCTTCAGCAAGATCAATTCATGGGTTCCGTTCGAGGATGTCCAGTCGACCGTACTTGACTATGCATATGCAGTGGTGGGCCAGTTCGGGCTGAAGCTTTTCCAGAGTCCATCAGGCAATGACTTCGAGGCATTAGGGAGTCTGACAAATCAAAAACAGAAGATATGAGTTCAACCTACAATGACAAGCTGGCTGCCTTTATCAAATCAGGCATTGACGACAAACCTGTAATACCTGGCTATGACCCGTTCTGGCAGTCGTTGCGGTCAACCGGCACCGAACTTTGGCTTGATACCGGCGACATGGATGAGGCTGAGGCCAACTGGACTGCGGAGATGACTGCCCTGACCACTAACAACACGCTGCTCAATAATGAGATACAGAAGGGGATCTATGACTCCTTTGTCCCGCGGGCGCTTGAGCTTGTTAACCATCTGTCCGTCAGTGAACAGGTGAAGGAGATTGCTTTCATCCTTAATGCCCGTCACGGCCTTCGCCTTGCGAAGAAGTTCGGGGGGATGGTCAGCGTTGAACTTCATACGGACACCGCCTATGACATCGATGCAATCGTTTCATACGGACTCCGTTACAGGGATCTTTGTCCAGGTCAGTTTATCGTCAAGGTTCCGTATACGCCTGAGGGTCTGATCGGTGCACGATTGCTTCATGACAAGGGTGTGCGCCTTAATTTTACTCTCGAGTTCAGTGCCCGTCAGAATGCGCTTGTAACGCTCGTGGCCAGGCCTGATTACCTGAATGTTTTCCTGGGAAGAATAGGGGCCCTGATTGCTGACAACAAGCTGGGTGACGGAAGCGGTGCGGGCGAGAATGCGGTGCTTTCATCACAGTCGTGGGTCACACGCCTTTCTGAGGAGACAGGAAGTAAAACAAGGCAGATTGCCGCAAGCCTGAGGAATTACAATCAGTTGGACCTGTTGGCCGGAACTGACGTTTACACAATGCCTCCCAAGGTGGCTGCTGCCGGAAGGAAATCGCTCACCGGCTTATTTGAGAGCAAGCTGAAGCACCGTTATGATGTCCCGCTGAGTGATGCAGCTTCAGGACTGGGCATAGACAAATTCTGGGAAGTCCCCAGGAGTGTTGTTGAACTGGGCAGACTGTTGGGCAGGGAACTGCCTTCATCCGGCGAGAAACTGGTAAGGATTGTTCATGAAGCCGGGCTTGGTGACATGTTCCCTGTAATGAGTAAAGAAGATAATGAGCGTCTGGCTGCTGAAGGGAAGATACCTGTGGTAGCCTCATGGCGGGAGAGGGTTCTCTCGGGAGAGCTGGCTCTTGACACGCTGCTGACTCTTGCCGGGATAGCATCGTTTACCGCTGACCAGAAGCAGCTGGATGACCGTATCCGCGGGATAATCGGGTAGGATATAAGGCAGTAGGTGAGGGGCAGCAGGCAGTAGTGCTGGCAGAATCTGCCCATATTCTGCAAAGGATGCAGCAATCTTATCATTGCCTCTGGCCTGAATAAAGAAACAGGAGGAAACATATTTCATTTTCCTCCTGCTTGGTTAATAAGGATGCGGACTATTGCAAGTCCGTGTAATTAATTACTTTCCAGTGGTCATATTCGCAGGAATTGCTGTTCCTGAAACCGGATTCTGATCAAGGTTAATATCCAGTGCCTTGTTATATGTAAACTCTCCGGAAGGTATCTGCGAAATAAAACGGTAGTCTCCTGCAGGGAAGTTGACGCGGGTTGAATGTGCCGTACTGCGCACAAGACCCTGTTTAGTCCTGAGAATGTCAAACAGACATGTACCTTCACCATAGAGTTCTCTCCTCCGTTCCCGAACAATCTCATCAACAAGAGCTGTACCGGTAAGGCCGGTAAGAGTGCTTGCGTTTCTTTTGACCCTGAGTTCATTAAGGAGCGCGAGGGCCTGGCTTTCTTTTCCCTGCTGACGGGCTTTTGCCTCTGCTTCGATAAGCAGCAGGTCCGCAGCTCTTATAAGGTTAAGCTGACCGATATATGTGGCCGGTATCGCGTTGTCTGATAGCATGTTAAATATCTCTTCTGCTCCAGGTTCCGTTCCGGTGTAGTCGGGGTTAATCTTACGCCCGCCGGCTGACATTGAGTTTGAGGAGGTAAACGGACCGTTGAAAAATTCACTGTATTTGTTAGAGGTCCAGTAATTTTCTCCGGTAGCCGGGTTAACGCGGTCATTCCTCTGCCAGAATTGAGAGAATCTGATATCACCTGGTTCGTAAAGGGCAAGTAATTCTTCATTGGCAAATACCATATCGGTCTCCCATTTAATACTGCTGCGGTTCCTGTTGCCCCACGAAGCCATCGGGGTTGCGTCACCGACAGAAGTAGTGACAGTCTGAGGTAAATACCACATCCATTCAGGGTTATTCTCGTCATTCATGTATGGATTGAGGGAGAATCCCTTCAGGTAATCAGTTGCTTCCATTATGCCAAATCCCTGTCGTGACTGGCTGGCCATGGTTTCGGCGACAGTCCACTCATTGGTAACCATTGAAACCTTTGCCAGCATTGCCTGGGCGATATTCCTGTTAATATGCATTGAACGTGAACCGCCGGCAGGTTCAAGAAGATCAATTGCACCAGAGAGGTCAGCCCTTATAAGGTCATATACATCGCGGGAAGACGCCCTCTTCATATTTACATCAGCCGGGTCAACAGGTTCTGTACGGAGGATCACATTCTTCAGCTCCTCATTGCCGACATAGGTCTGCTGGTACAACTGCGCGAGGCAAAAATAACAATATGCCCGAAGGGCAAGGGCTTCTCCCTTTACCCTTTTCCTGACGTCATCAGAACCAGGGGCATCATCAATATATTTAAGGACAGTGTTTAGCTGCCTTATCTCCTGGTAAAAGTAATTCCAGAAATACGATGCTGCTCCCGAAGCTTCAGTTACAGTTGCATTGTACTGGTAGATATACTGGTAGTCCCATCCGGTACCCACATCGACACTAACAACATCTGAACCTCTGAGATCCAGATACAGTTGCATTCCTATCAGTCCGCGGTACCCGAATCCTTCACCGCCGTAAAGGTCCTGATAGGCGTTCATAAGAACCATCTCAAGCTTTGCCACATCCTTTGAAATAAGTTCGTCTGATATTTCATCAGCCGGCTTGGTGTCAAGGAATCCTTCGCAGCCGAATGTTCCGGCAACCAGGATGGCACATATTATTGTTATTAACTTATCTTTCATGATTTTACTACTTTTTTTACAGTTAGCCACGGGTTAGAATGATACCTGAATACCTGTGATAAATACTTTTCTGGGGCCCCACTGGTCATCAACTGCATAACCTACGTTACCATCCTGGGCGACGCCGTTAATGTTTATTTCGGGGTCTGTTCCGCGTTTAGCGGCCTTGCCGAAGGTAATGAGGTTATCTGCTGAAACGAAGACTCTTGCTTTTGTAAGCCCGATCCTGTTGAGAACACGCTCCGGCATGTTGTATCCGGCGCTGACGTTGCGGAGGCGCACAAATGTATTATCAAAAATTATCTGATCAGAGATACGTATAATGTTTGCCTGGTCATTGACCGAATAACGGCCAACAGTTGATCCGTTGGGATTCTCCGGTGTCCATCTGTCTTCAATAAGCTCTGATGCAAGCCCAAACCCGCCACGGAAGTTGACGGCTTCACGGTACATCTGGTCAATCATCTTGCCGCCAAGGCTGTAGTAGAACATGAAGGAGAAGTCAAAATCGCGGTATTTCAAAGTATTGGTGACAGCGCAATAACCCCAGGGCAATGTTGATCCCTTCCAGTCACGTTGCAGATCGTTGTTGACCGAGTTGTAGTCTTTGGTTTTTTCCCAGCTTTCGATAACAGGAGCTCCCTTTTCATCATAAACAATTGCCCCTTCTCCGTCGGTCTTGAAATTTTTCTTCCAATACCAGCTGCGTCCGTCTTCCGGGTCAATGCCAGCGAAGCCTACCATCCATATTTCGTAGCGCGATTTTCCTTCAGTGATCCTGAAGTTGCCCACACCGTCAGTGTAATAGATATCGCCGTCAGGAAGGCTTACCATTGTATTCTTTAAATATGTAAAGTTTGCATCAATGGTCCAGGTAAGGTTGGAAGTACTGATTATCGGTTTTGAAAGAGATACCTCAACGCCGTTATTTCTCATTTTCCCGACGTTCTGTTCGATACCGCCGAACCAACCGGTTGAAGGAGGCAGTGAGCGGCTGAAAATCAGGTCATCCGAAGTCCTGTCGAAGTATTCAATCTCTCCGGATAATGTTTTAAAGAGGCGGAATGAGAGGGCGGTATTGAACTGGATGTTCTTTTCCCATAGCAGGCTTGGCGTGGGATACCTGCTCAGACTTGCAGTACCTGAACCGTTGAAATCTCCAAGTCCGTAAAGGCCCTGGTAAGCGTAATAACTTACTCTGTCATTACCTGTTGTGCCAATGCTTGCCTTGAGTTTCAGGTCATTAAGCCATCCGGATGTTCCTGACATAAAGTCCTCAGAACTGATTGACCACAGGGCGGATGCAGCCCAGAACTTTCCCCAGCGGTTCTCGGGAGAGAACCTTGAGGAGCCGTCGGTACGGACACTTCCCGTCAGGAAGTACTTCTCATTGAAATCATACCTTGCTTCCCCGAAGAATGAAAGGAGGCGGTATCCGTTTT
>CAZHAI010000115.1:0-7012 GCA_964530645.1 uncultured Rikenella sp.
AGACACGTATTGATAACTGGACACAGGAGCAGAAAGACAAGGGATGGACAAGCACAGTCAATACAACAACCGGAAGCGGCACCACTCCTCTTCTCTATGCCCGTCAGGGTTTTGTGAAAGTTGGAAAAACGGGTTACGGCGGTGACCTCATCTCTCCTCTCCTTTCAAAGCTTGTAGGCACACAGACACTGAGAGTTACATTCAAGGCCATTCCCTACATGACAGCTACCGGCACTATGGATGACAACATTCTTAATGTCAGCGTCATAGGCCCCGGCACGGTGAGTCAGAGCCAGTTTATAATTGACAACTGGCCCGTCTGGCCTGCAGACGCCGGTGCGGTAACCGAGTATTGTATCGGGTTGTGGAATGCACCTGAGGCAACCAGGACCTTCACAATCACAGGAGCAACTGCCGAAACCCAGATCAAGTTCCTGGGTTACGACTATTACCTTGTGGGTGTAGGTGCCGGCAAGAACCGTATCTTCCTGGATGACATCAAGGTTGAGATAGTTCTTCCCTGATATCAGGGTTAGTATCTTTAAAAGGGGCGTTCATCAGCAGTGAACGCCTCTTTTTTTGTTTTCAGCAATGTTTGGCATAACTTTGATGGAGTCAGAGATGCTGAAGCAGGCAGAGAACAATGAACAAAGAATGCAATGTTCTGTTGTTTCAGCGTGATTCCGGAAAACAAAAATCAATCGGTCAGCAGATATGAAAAGATTTCAAATGCAAATGGCTCTTGTTTTAATGGCAGCCATGGCAATCTCCTGCAGCACTGTTGTGCAGATGCAGAGGACATCACCACCGGAAGCAGCCCTGCCGGAAGACAGCGCCAGGATTGTGTATGTCAACTTCTATGACTACCAGCTGGCTGAATCCATAAAAGACAGGCATGAAGATGGTTATGCCGCAGCAGTGAAAGGCTTTGCAATCGGGCTCTCCGGCCTGGTTCAGGAAGACCCGAGGGCAATATTCATGACGGCCGACACGCTTAAGAAAGGGTTTACCGTCCTATCAATGCAGTACCCGGAGTTCACTGACACAGTCAGGGCCATCTGCAGCCGCTATGAAGCCAATCTGCTTGTAGCCCTTGATTCAATAAGGCTATTGGTCGACTGGGAGGTATACCTTGCCGAGAACGATGAAGGAGGCAACATGCTGGCCAAAGACTTCTATCTTTACTCAAATACATATATGACTCTTTATACGGCTGAAGGCGAGGTCCTTGACAGGTGTGCCGGTGAAAAGAGCGATTTTGTCAAATCGAAATACACGATCTTTGGCATGGTGGGAGGCCCTAATGTTTCCAATCAGAAGAACAGGGTAAAGCTGCTGGCTGAGGCAGCCGCCAGGGATTGCATCGGGAAGTATTACCCGTTCACCGAAAGGTACTCCAGGAAGCTTTACAGCGGGGGTGAACTGACAAAGCTCAACCAGCTGATCCTCGGAGGTAAGCCCGCAGAGGCGATAGGGCCGCTTACAGAGCTCACAAACTCCTCTTCACCGGCACTGGCCTCCAAGGCTGAACACAATCTTGCGATAGCCAATGAAATCATTGAAAACAAACGAATTGCAGAGGAGATCTGGAGCAAGTTTGAAGGCAAGGAAAAGTGATCTCCGCGATCCCAGATCTCGTCTGCCACAGCTACTCCCCTGCCGGGATTCCCCTGTTGAAACTGTTTATCTATTGAAACAATACCTCTGCAGGTACCGCCTGTCTGGCAACACCCGGACCCTCCCAGCTCAGGCTGAGACTCTGCCGGTAAAGCCCCTGGAAGTACCGGACTGTTATCCTGTGCATACCGGTCTTAAGTGCAACCCGGCCTTCATTTGTGATACCGTGATGCAACTCATCCCCGTCAACAACAAGCTCCCCGTCGATATAAATCCTGACGCCGTCGTCCGATCCGGTGAAAAATGAAAAGATACCGTCCGCAGGTGCCATGATGTAACCTTCCAGTAACAGACCGAAGTTCTCAGCAGGCGCTGCGGCAGGTATCATGACCGTTGTCACTATCCCGGCGGTGTCAGCGTCTCCGGAAATATCAGCCACAGAATTGAACTCGCCCCTGTGAAGAGTAAATCGAAGCCCCTGGGTCAGACTTTCAACAGGAGAAGCCTCCTTAAGCTCCGCTTTCCGGAACAGACCGGTCATCACAGCGCTGCGTCTGCCTCCAGGCATCACCGTAACCGATTTGAGCGTGATCTCATCGTCCGGGGCCAGTGTCAGCGGGCCGGTGTAAAGCTCTGACTTTCCGTCAGGCTCGCTGCCGTCAGTTGTGTAGCAAATTGACGATCCGGGGACACTGTTTGATAACTCCACCGTGACAGTGCCGTCAGTCACAAGGTTAAGGGCCTCATAACCGGACGGGTATGGTACCCGGTAGTTAAGATCCATTGCATCATACCGGGCATAATGGGCTGACATGCGCTGTGAAAAGCTGTCAAAATCAAGTTGGGCGCGTGGAGTCCAGATCGCCTCCGCGAGGGCGGCAAGGCGCGGAAAAGCCATGTACTCCGCATGCTTCTCATCACCAATATATTCTGTCCACAGGTTCGACTGGGCTCCGATTATGTGATGCCTCTTCTCCTCAGCAATCTCAGGGGGCATAATGTCAATAGAGTAGACCTTCTCAATCGGAAGCATCCCTCCTATTGAAAGCGGCTCATTGTACTTCGACTGGTAGTAGTCGAGGTAGACGAACGAGTGCGGTGTCATGACAACATCATGACCCATGTTGGCTGCATTTATTCCACCGGAATGCCCGCGCCATGACATTACCGCTGCGTTGTCTGCAATGCCCCCTTCGAGAATCTCGTCCCATCCGATTATCTTTTTTCCCTTTGAAGCTAAAAAGGCCTCCATTCGCCTCACCAGATAACTCTGCAACTCGTGCTCATCCTTCAGGTTGTTGTCAGTAATCCTCTTCTGGCAGTCGGAGCATGCCTCCCATCGCACCTTCGGGCATTCATCGCCGCCAATATGTATATATTCATAAGGGAATAGTTCTGCAACCTCAGCCAGGACACCTTCAAGGAACTCATAGGTTTCCTCCTTTCCGGCACAGAAGACATCTTCAGACACTCCCCACCTGTTGAATGGAGGCACCGTCCCGCCGCTGCAGGAGAGTTGCGGATAGGCTTGCAGTGCTGCTACGGCATGGCCCGGCATCTCTATCTCCGGCAAAACATTTATATGCAGCCTGCCGGCATACTCAACTACCTCGCGGATATCCTCCTGAGTGTAGAAACCGCCATACCTTGTCCCGTCATAAACCCATGGCGTCTCGCTGCCGTGGCCAAGGAGCGTCTGATCCCTCCAGGCGCCAACTGCAGTCAGTTCAGGATATTTCTTTATTTCAATCCTCCATCCCTGGTCATCGGTCAGATGCCAGTGAAAAGTGTTGAGCTTAAGCAGTGCCATCGCGTCAAGCATCTTAAAGATGAACTCCTTCGGGAAGAAATGTCTGCAGACATCAAGGTGCATGCCACGCCATTTGTACTGTGGTGAATCGGATATTGTCACACACGGAACGGCAACAGCCCCCCTGTCAGCTTTCTGTGAGGGAAAGATCAGCTGCATAAGGGTCTGAAAGGCATAGAAGAGCCCTGCATCATCACCGGCAGCAATCTCAATGCCACCGGCAGTTACCTCCAGCGTATATGCCTCCGGATTAGCAATCAGGCTGTCACACCTCGCCCGGATGAGGCTGGCATCACCCGGCATCTGCTGTTCTTCGACACTGATTTTGCCGTAATGCTTTGCCAGGAACCCGTTGAACATAGCGGCAACATTGCCGGAAGTCCCGAAGGCAGGATCAATAAAAATGCCTGTCCCGGGTTTCAGCATGAATTCTCCGCCTGCAGCTTCAATTGAGGCAGGCGCTGGAATAAGTGAGAAGGGCTCATAATCAACCTGCTTCGCGCTCTGAGAGCATGAAACAATCGCGGTTATTATGAAGAAAATGATTGCAGCTGTGGCAATCTGACTGTTTGTATTGATTTTCATTTCAGTTCAGACTTTTAGGAATATCCTGTTACGATACAGGAACCAGAGGAAGAGCCATACCACGGCTATGTAGCCCAGAGAGCTTATAAAGGGCTGTAATGCTGCCGGAGAGAGGTCGTGGATCCCTTTGAGAAAGAAATCCCGTATAATGTCAAATCTGAGTATCCTGTGCTGCAGTACATAGATTGTAATTGAGTTCATTCCGATGACCACGAAGAAAAATGCCCATCTCTTCATTTTCCAGACATCAATGACCAGGTAGAAGAGCCCCAGCAGCATAAGGCTCCATCCTCCTGCATACAGAACGAATGAGCTGGTCCACAGATTCTTGTTTATCGGGAAGAATGTACCCCAGGCCATGCCAAGAACGAGGCTCAGGATGCCTGCCCCGATCAGTACAAGGGCTTTCTGCATACCGTTTAACCTGCCGGTCTCAAGACGCAGCAGGTGGCCGGCAAAAACTCCGAGCAGAGCAGTAGAAACAGACGGGATTGTGCTGAGGATCCCTTCAGGTTCATTGAACTCAGTGTACATTGTTCCCGGAAGCCATAGCCTGTCAATAAAACCTGCCAGGTTGCCCTCAGGAGAGAGGTCCCCGGCACCAAAACCAGGTACCGGAACCAGCAACATAAGGAGGCAATATATTATCAGCAGGCCCCAGAACCATGCTATCTGCCACCTGAGTCCGGCATTGAGCACTATCAATGCAGCAAGGAACCACGCAATCCCGATCCTCCCAAGTACGCTGGCAAATCGAAGGTTATCAGGATTAAGCTCCAGTATCCGGTTTACCAGCATGCCCAGCACCACCAGCACCAGCACTCGCTTCAGAGCGTGAAGATATATCTTCCGCCGGGGGTCTCCCCTGTTGAGGCGTGCCTCAAAGGAGTATGGCATTGAAACTCCGGCAAGGAAGAGGAAGAGAGGAAAGATCATGTCGTAGAAGGCAAATCCGTTCCATTCCACATGATGCATCTGCGAGTTCATCCACTCAAAAAGGGGCCACCCGGTTACCGTGGCCAGGGCAAAGACAAGCTTCTGTCCACCGGTTATCCAGAACATGTCAAAACCCCTAAGGGCATCGAGGCTGTAAAGCCTGCCGGAGCCTCCTGTACTGCCTGTACTTACGCCTCCGGGACCAGTGCCTGATCTGACGTTACCGTCATAACTTCCTTTGCCGGATGCAGTGGCCGATCTTCCGGTACCGGAACTGACGGAGCTCCTTTTCCCTGTGTTGATTGATCTTTCTTTCATCCCTCAGATAATTTCAAAGCGGTCAATGACAACTTCGGTTTCCTGGCCGTTGAGCGGTGGTGTACCCCGGAAGAGCCAGAGGTTTATCTTCAGCTTCTCGTCACTGTCCGGGGGATTATCATCACCGTAATAACGCCAGCGGGCGATGATCTCCGTTTCGTTGACCGGGTTAAGCGTGTGACCGCGGTAACTTGCAAAGTCTATCCATTTCCTTGTCCAGTCGAAGATATGTGTTGAATTCACTCCCTCCAGGTCGTCCATCCTGAACCGGACCTTGTTGCCAATCCTGTGGGAAGGCTGAATTGCATACTGAGCCTCCTGGTTATTGTCGAAGCCCCATCTTGAGAATTCTATGTCGATCTCCTCAGTATCATTCTTGTAGGTGTACAGACCCCATACCACCTGGCGGTCTAGGCTGTCAGGCCTCGATGAGACATAAAAGACATATTTGCCGTAACCTGTGTGCTGTGCCAGTTCAACCCGTGCACAGTTCCACCTTTCGTTGAGATATGTTATCTTCAGGTGGAGGCGTCCCTCAGCATCCACCCACACGTTCTCAGGGGAGTCTGAGAAGTAATTGGGCCCGGGACCTCCCTTCTCCTCTCCGGAGGTGGTTACAATCCAGTCATACCCCGAGAAGCTGATAACCCTTGCCCCGTCAGGGATGACGAATTCAGGCTCCTTGACGGAGCATCCTGCCAGAGCAAGCATAATCCCTCCAAATAATATCAGGCGTAAAGCCTTGTCTGTTCCACGAGTCATATCAAATCTCCGTTCTGAAAACCGTATGGCCGGCCTTCACCGTCCTTACAACCTTTAAACGTCCGCTCTCCTCCTTCAGCAGCACGAGGTCTGCCACTCCGCCGCTTACCGGCAGACAGTCGCCCGGTAATCCGGCCAGCCGGTAAGGAGTCCTTCCGGCCATATCAAGGGCCTCTGCCAGGGAGACGAGTCCCTTTGAGACTATTGTCTCCACGCAGTGCAGAAGCGATTTACCCGAACCGGCGAGCATATCCGGATTACCTTTTACTTGAAGCTTTCCGGCTTCAGTAAGGGTCACTTCGCCACCGATATGAGTGACATAGTCTCCGGGCGGCATCCCGGTAAGGCCTGTGGCATCACTTACAAGAATTATTCTTCCCGGTTTCATTCTGAGAAACACCTTCATCACCGCATCAGGGAGATGAAAACCGTCGGAGATTATTGAAGCACAGAGCTCATCAGATGCGAGCTGTTCCCATATGTAGTTTCTGTGCCGGGGAAGCATCTGGTGAGATCCGTTGCCGAGGTGCGTAGATAGAGTTGCTCCGGCTTCCACAGCCTCCCGTATCTGTTCCGGTGTGGCAGCAGTATGGCCTATTGAAACTGTCACACCACTCCCGGCAGCACGCCTGATGAAATCAGCCGAGTCCGGCCATTCGGGGGAGAGTGTTATGATGCGGATCATGCCGCCGCATGCCTCCTGCCATTGGCAGAAGAGATCCCAGTCAGGCGGCCTGACATGCTCAAGAGGGTGTGCCCCGCGGGCACCGTTCTCCGGTGAGATAAAGGGCCCCTCGAGATGAATGCCTCCCACAGCCCCGGCGGCCTCGGGAAAACAGCTGCAGGCATCTGCAATCACACTGAGGTAATCAAGTATACGCTCGCTGCTGTTTGTGATAATTGCAGGAAAGAAGGTGGTTACCCCTTCGTTCCGGAGCTTTACTGAAATATCCCTGACCGTTTCAGGAAGAAGGGGATCAGTGT
>CAZHAI010000116.1:0-6974 GCA_964530645.1 uncultured Rikenella sp.
GTGATCCTTTTTAACGGTAAGGTCTTCAGGGATGCCTGCAGCCGGATGGACCAGGATTATTCCTACGCCGGACTCTATGATCTCAGGCTGAAGGTTTCACAGAACTATCCCCTTATCCGTATCCCTGAGATGCTTTATACGGAGGTTGAGACGGACACCCGCAAAACGGGAGAGAAACAGTTTGACTATGTAGACCCGCGCAACAGGGCGGTACAGGTTGAGATGGAGAGAGCATGCACTCATCATCTGAAGTGCATCAAAGGATGGCTCAGCCCTCAGTTCACAGGTGTAAAATTCGATGAAGGCGGTTTTGAGTATGAGGCATCGGTTGTAATCCCTGTCAGGAACAGGGTTAAAACAATCGGAGATGCAATCAGGTCGGTGCTGAGCCAGAATACGAAGTACAGGTTCAACCTGATCATAGTAGACAATTATTCTACCGACGGCACAACTGATATAATAAAGTCATTTGGCTCCGACAACAGGCTGGTGCACATCATCCCGGAGAGGAAGGACCTTGGCATCGGGGGATGCTGGAATGAGGCGGTATTCAGTGAAAAGTGCGGCCGGTTTGCGATTCAGCTTGACAGTGACGACCTTTACATAGACGACAATGTCATAACGAGGATCGTTGATGCTTTTCATGAACAGCAGTGCGCGATGGTTGTGGGCTCATACAGGATGGTAAACTTTGATCTGGATGAGATCCCTCCGGGACTGATTGACCACAGGGAGTGGACTCCCGACAACGGACGCAACAATGCACTGAGGATCAACGGCCTCGGGGCGCCCAGGGCTTTTTATACCCCGGTGCTGCGGGAGATCAGGGTGCCCAATGTAAGCTACGGCGAGGATTATGCGGTTGGACTTGCAATCAGCAGGCACTACAGGATCGGGCGAATCTATGAGCCTCTCTATCTCTGCCGCAGGTGGGATGAAAACTCCGATGCGGTGCTTGACGTTGCAAAAGCCAACACGCACAACCTGTATAAGGACAGGATAAGGACAATTGAGCTGATGGCAAGAATCAGGATGAACAGCGGCATCAAATAGCAGGCCGGAAATGATTGACTACTCACATAAAGTCAGGGAGCTTTTCGACGATCAGTTCAGGGAGTGGAAACTGGCCGGTGACAACTATGACCAGCTTGACCGGGTGATTGTACGGACCGTCTCCTTCCCGGGTTATGATATATCGGTCCAGTTCAATCCGGGGCGTATCACCTCATCAGCCGCGAAGGTTGATGCCAGGTCAATCGAGGCCAGGCCTTGCTTTCTGTGTGAGATGAATCGGCCGTCAGAACAAAGGGGTGTCCCGTTCGGAGATGACTATATAATATTAATAAACCCGTTCCCAATCTTCCGGCGTCATCTTACAATAGTTTCAAATTCCCATACACCGCAACGTATCGGGGAAAGCTTCGGAACCATGCTCAGCCTGGCTGAGTCGTTGCCTGAATATGTTGTCTTTTACAATGGCCCGCAGTGCGGTGCCTCGGCACCTGACCATCTGCATTTCCAGGCGGGCAACAGGGGATTTCTCCCGATTGAGAGTGATATTGAGAACCCGGAGCTCTGCCACAGGGTTGCATCATCCGGGGAGACTGAGATATGGCTCTGGAGTGGCTACGACAGAGGAATAATGACACTTAAGGGCACAGACCGGTCAGCGATGGCCGGGGTTTTCGACAGGTTCCGTGATCGCTTCGCGCTGACACAGCCCGACAGGCCCGAACCGATGCTGAACATCCTTGCTTACAATACTGACGGCCAGTGGACTGTGCACGTCATTCCGCGAAGTGTCCACAGGCCTGCCTGCTATTTCGCCGAAGACGAAAGCAGGATCCTTCTGAGCCCCGCATCGGTTGATATCGGAGGTGTGTTCATTACCCCCCGGGAGGAGGACTTCAGAAAGATAACGGCTGAAGATATCCATGCAATCCTTGGCGAAGTCTGCCTGGGAGAAACAGATCTGAAAAACCTTACAAAAGATATATTATGACCGGTAAAAACGAACCTGAGATCAGCGTCGGGATAGTCTCCGGGAGCGGACTCACATTCACCCTTCACGGCGATTTTCTGACCGCTGATGGCGGGAGGAAGCTCACTGGCAGGTATACAGCAGTGGCTGAGAATAACAGGCTCCTGCTGAAGAACGAAGCGGAAGTGATCAGGCCCGGTGATGAGATCATTCTCACTCCGTCGGCTTTCGGGAGTTGCAGCTTCACCCTTCATGCTGTGACAATCGGTGTGAACTTCCACTGGCAGAGGAATGAGGATCAGACCTTCAGGGGTATTCTGAAGTTCATCCTGCGAGGTGGTCAGGTGACTGCAGTCAACGTGCTTCCGGTGGAGGAATACCTTGTGAGCGTAATCTCGTCGGAGATGAGTGCAACTTCATCGGGTGAGCTTCTCAGGGCCCATGCAGTCATCTCCAGGAGCTGGCTGCTGGCACAGATGGACAAGACCCTTCGCCTGAGCGATGCGGGAGAGAAATACCGCACAAGCTTCGTGACTGACACGGAGATCACCAGGTGGTATGACAGGGAGGATCACAGGGATTATGATGTCTGTGCTGACGATCACTGCCAGCGGTACCAGGGAATAACGAGGGCTTCCACAAAAGCGGTGGAGGAAGCGGTGCGCGAGACCGAAGGTGAGGTGCTTATGTACGGTGAGTTCATCTGTGATGCCAGGTATTCAAAGTGCTGTGGCGGAGCTTCGGAGCTCTTCGAGAATGTGTGGGAGCCTGTGAATCACCCGTATCTCCGGAAGGTGATTGACGCAGCCAGGGCATCCGGCACCGCTGACACGGACCTTACCGATGAGAAGAATGCCGTGGAATGGATCTGCGGCCAACCGGAAGCCTTCTGCAATACTTCCGACCGTCAGATACTTTCGCAGGTGCTCAACAACTATGACCAGGAGACAAACGATTTCTACCGGTGGAAGGTCACATACAACCAGTCTGAGCTTAGTGACCTGGTAAGGGAGAGGACAGGCATAGACTTCGGGCGGATAACCTCGCTGGAGCCTTTGACCAGGGGTACCTCAGGCCGCCTGATAAGGCTGAGGATAACCGGCGAAAAGAAGAGCATTGTGATCGGAAAGGAGCTGGAGATACGGAAAGCCCTGTCAAAATCGCACCTCTACAGCTCTGCCTTTTATGTTGAGAAGATTGAGGACCAGGGGGAAACGCTCTTCGTCCTTCACGGTGCCGGATGGGGACACGGCGTCGGACTTTGCCAGATTGGGGCTGCGGTGATGGGCGCAACAGGTTACACTTACAGGCAGATTCTGTTTCATTATTTCGTGGACGCAGAAATCAAAAAGCTTTACTGAGATGAAAAAAGCGGCTCTCTCACTTCTCCTCATTGTACTTGCGGTATCAGTCACCAGGGCTGATTCATGGATCAGGATCAACCAGCTGGGATACCTGCCCGGATCGGTCAAGGTGGCCGTATTTATCTCTCAGGAACCCGGAGCCGAAAAGACGTTCACTGTCTGCGATGCCCTTACTGACAGGCCTGTCTTCAGGGGCAGCGCTGTTGTCTATGACGGCGCCGTCTGGGGAATGGCAGCTGCAGCAAGTCTTGATTTCTCCAGTCTGTCTGTACCGGGAGGATACTATATATTATATGGCCGCACCCGGTCGGAGACATTCCGGATAGGTGCGGGGGTTTATGACGGTACTGCAGACTTCATTCTGAACTACATCAGGCAGCAGCGCTGCGGGTATAACCCGTTCCTTGCCGACACCTGCCACAGGTATGATGGCATGATTGTGGATCATCCGACCCTCTCAGGAACTCCCATTGATGTACGCGGCGGCTACCATGATGCCAGTGACCACCTGAGGTACACCGCCACAACGGCCAACTCGGTATACCAGATGATGTTCGCTTACAACAAGTCGCCTGAGATCTTCGGCGATGCACATGACGCAGCCGGCGCAGCCGGGAGCAATGGCATCCCTGACATCCTCGACGAGGTGAGATGGGGGCTCGACTGGCTGCTGAGGATGAATCCCGACAGCGGCGTGATGTTCAACCAGGTGGCTGATGACCGTGACCACCAGGGGTTCAGGCTTCCCAATCTCGACAAGGCCGGTTACGGGCTCGGCCCCTACAGGCCGGTCTATTTTGTTACAGGCAAGCCCCAGGGACTGGCGAAGTTCAAGAACCGCACCGAAGGGGTAGCCTCCACCGCCGGCAAGTTTGCCTCGGTCTTTGCAATGGGGGCGAAGCTCTTTGCCGCGAGCGACCCGCCTATGGCTGATCTGATGGCTGCCAGGGCCGCTGACGCCTTCGAATTTGCCCATACTGATCCCGGCGCCACACAGACCGCTTGCAATGTTTCGCCTTACTTTTACGAGGAGGACAACTATGTGGATGACATGCAGCTTGCAGCCTGGGAACTCTGGACTCTCACAGGAGACAAGTATTATCTTGAGCAGGCCGACTACTGGGGCACGCTTGAGCCGTACACGCCATGGATAGAAAAGGATACAGCCAGGCATTATCAATTCTATCCCTTCGTAAATCTTGGCCATGCCAATCTTGGCTTGTCGGATTCGGAGTATTCGGAGAAGTACCTGGAATTCATGAGGAAGGGACTGGAGATCATAAACGGCAGGGAAGAAAACGACGTGTTCCAGGTCAAGATTCCCTTTGTCTGGTGTTCGAACAACTATGTAGCTGCGGCGCTGACGCAGTGCCGGCTCTATCGTGAAGCCACCGGTGATACCCGCTTTGATCACATGGAGGCGGCGATGCGAGACTGGCTCTTCGGATGCAATCCGTGGGGCACATCGATGATCTGCGGTCTGCCGCAGGGAGGAGATTATCCGCTGCTGCCGCACTCGGCGGTGACCGTATACCTGGGCAAGACAACCACAGGCGGCCTCATAGACGGGCCAATAAATAAAGCAATTCATGAAAACCTCAAGGGTCTGACACTTCTCAGGCCTGATCCTTACGCAGCTTTCCAGGGAGGAAGGGCGGTTTATCATGATGATATCGGCGATTACAGCACAAATGAACCCACCCTCGACGGAACCGCAAGCCTGAGCTACTATCTGTCGACCCTCGAGAAGGAGGGAAGGGCTTATGAGGCAGGCGCAGGAGCAGATATCCGAGACGCTCACGGAGCCGTGATCAGGAAAGGTGCTGATACGAAGAATATTTACCTTGTATTTTCAGCTGACGAGTACGGAGAAGGATTTGATCATATACTCAATGTGCTGGATAACAGGAATATAAAGGCATCGTTTTTCCTTACGGGAAACTTTTTGAGAAACAGGAGCTTTGCACCGGTTGTGAAGAGAATCATTTCCGGCGGGCATTATGCAGGGCCCCATTCAGACAGGCATCTGCTCTATATCCCGTGGGAGAACCGTGACACCCTGCTCGTGACGAAAGAACAGTTCAATGAGGATCTGAAGAACAACATCATCGCTTTGCGAAAGGCAGGGCTGAAGAAACAGGAGCCCCGCTGGTTCCTCGCTCCGTATGAATGGTACAACAGTGCTGTCAGCCGCTGGAGCGAAGAGATGGGTATGACCCTGGTAAATTTCACGCCGGGTACAGGTACCAGTGCTGATTACACCACGCCGGACATGAAGAACTACAGGTCATCGGATTACCTTGTTGAGAGACTGGCCTCCTTCGCTGAGAACACCCCCGCCGGTCTTAACGGTGCGATTATCCTCATTCACCCCGGGACGGAGCCTCAGCGCACTGACAAGCTCTGGTCAAGGCTTGACGAGATCATCAGCTATTATACAGAAAAAGGATACACTTTCAACAGGTTATAGATCAGCATGGCAGCACAAAACACCACCCGTTCGCCCTGGGCATGGATACCTTCGCTCTATCTGGCTGAAGGCTTGCCCTACGTGGCAGTCAACATCGTATCCGTTATAATGTACAAGCGCATGGGCATTTCAAATGCCGATATTGCGCTGTACACCAGCCTCCTCTACCTGCCATGGGTGATAAAGCCTATATGGAGTCCGCTCGTTGACATGCTGAAAACCAAAAGGTGGTGGATAGTCATCACCCAGCTTGTACTGGCTTTGGGTTTCGCGAGCGTCGCCCTGACAATTCCGGCATCACTCTTCTTCAAGATCACGCTGGCTTTCTTCTGGTTGCTGGCGTTTGGTTCAGCCACCCATGACATTGCTGCAGACGGGTTTTACATGCTGGGGCTTGATACAAACAAGCAGGCAAAATATGTGGGCATCCGTAGCACCTTTTACCGTGTTGCCACTATAACAGGACAGGGACTTCTGGTTATTCTTGCAGGATTTCTCGAGAGCTCCTCAGGCCGTGAGCCTGTTTCACTCTTCATTGAGGCATCACCGGGATACTCAAAAACCGTGCTTGAGATGCCACGTATTTCTGCGGCACCCGAGAGCAGGAGCGATCTGAACTTTTTTATTGAACAAGATTCACTGAAGATAAGCACGCAAACCGTTGACAGGGACAGTCTTGGAATCCTCCTGGATTCAATCAGGGCCTCCAACCTGGCAAATGGATTTGTCCAGCCTGAGGAACTGAAAGTCAAAAGCAAGGGGTGGTGGACGGCAAAGGTTTCGGAACCACTCGGAGCCTGGATCAGGGATAACTTCGGGGAGGAGAGGGGCAGCGTTGCATCGGTGACCGGAAGCGTGGCGGCAGTTCCCGTCAGGCTGTCAGGCTCGCCTGAACCCGGGGAGAAGGTGGTCCTGAATACCGTCCTTAAAAAGGGAGACAAAAGCATTGCCCTTGTCCAGGGAGGTCATCTTGTCTTTACCGAATCGAACTGGGATAAACCGGCTTACATGGTATTCCAGGCAGACTCCAAGCTGACCACTTCAACATCAGTAAGTTATGAGGGGCTGTCGGGAAATATACCGATGTCGTGGGCAGTTACATTCTTTGTCCTTTCCGGGCTGTTCTTCGTTTTCAGCTTCTGGCACAGGTTTATCCTGC
>CAZHAI010000117.1:0-6946 GCA_964530645.1 uncultured Rikenella sp.
GGTATGAGCGGAAAAGGAAGTAGTCGCCCAGTACCAGCCCGATAATCCCCGAGAGGGCCAGCCAGATCCAGTTATGGACAGAGGCGTCGACGGGCAGGAAATGTCCACGTGAAATAAGTGTGAAGAATCCAATAAAAAAGAATGCCAGACTCAGCCTTAAGATGTTGACTGTGAGAGAGCCCACCTTGCGGCTGGCCGACTCGAACGCAAGCGCGGTAATGGTCCAGAAGATGGCCACGGCAAGCGCGGCAAACTCACCTGTGTGAGAGGAAATATAGTTCATGCCCGGAAAATATCAGCGCACAAAAATAGACAATTATGCTTTTCTGCCTATTTTTGAGTAAACCTAAATCGTAATATAATGGATGCAAAGTCAAAGGCCATCATTTCACACCTGTTTGGCATCGGGTGGTTAGTAGCCCTGGTTCTTAATTCAAGCAAAAAGGAGGAGCTGGCAAGTTATTATATCAGGCAGAACCTCGGCTTCATAATCATATGGCTCGCTTTGACCATTCTGCGGGTGATACCGCTGATAGGACCGGTCATCTGGATGGCTGGGGGAATCATTCTTTTTGTGGGATGGCTGATGTCACTCATATGGTCGATCCAGGGTGAGATGAAGCCTGTGCCGTGGCTGGGCGAGCAGTTCCAGGCATGGTTCAAAGGTTTATGATGTAATGCTCTCCGCAAGATACCTCAGGCACCTGGTTACACTCCTAGCTGCTGCCAATATCCTGGCCGGCTGCCGAGTGTAGCGGAGCCCATCCTCAGAGATCACCGGGTCTCGCAAAATCCCCGATGGAGATACAGTCAGCTGGGAGAGTAGGGCACAGTGAAATATTCTTCCTTCCGGCAGCGTTATCATTTCATGTTCAGGAACACATTTCAGGACTGTCTTGCTGTGCAAACTCTGTTATCTTTGCACGGGCTTAAAAAATAAGTATTGTCGAAACTGGCGGATATACTGAAGGGATTTGACCCGGTGAGCCTCGATGGTATCTCCGGGGTACGGTATATGAACCGTATTGATACCAAATACCTGTTTTCCGCCGGTAAGCTTCCTGACCTGTTACGAATGGTGCAATCACACTACAGGACTCTCGAAATAGAAAGGATGCGGGAATTTTCCTATAAGACAGTCTATTTCGACACTCCGGAGCTTCTCTTTTATAACCAGCACGTTACCGGAAAACTTAACAGGACCAAGGTCAGGATCAGGACCTACGAATCGAACGGGCTCACCTTCCTGGAGGTGAAACATAAGACCAACAAGGGTCGTACAAGCAAGTCGCGCCTCGAAAAGGAGCCCGGGGACATGAATCACATCGAGCAGTCAAGGGAGTTCCTTGAGGAGCTTATATCTCCGTCAGCTGGCTCTCTGAAGCCTGTCATAAACACTGCTTTCACCCGCATTACCCTTGTAAGCCTTGAACTGGCTGAGAGGATAACAATTGACTATGACATTCGCTGGAATAACCTGAAAGGAGACAGCCTCAGGATGCCATTCCTTGCCATTGCAGAGATCAAGAGCGGGAAGTCAACCTCCATGTCGCCATTCTTTGCCAGGCTGAAGGAACTGGGAATACGCAGTACCGGGTTCAGCAAGTATGCAACGGGAATGGCCCTTGTCAACAGGGCTCCCAGGCAGAATAATCTTAAACCGAAATTTTTACTCATTAACAGGATAAGGGATGAATATTACAGGAATGACGCTGCAGACCGGCAGCGCGGAAATGGCTAACCAGGGGATGTTCAGCTTTGCGGGAATGCCGGAATTGCTGTTGCGGTTCGGCATCAATCTCGTGGTCATGCTCATAATCGTGCGCTGGCTCTATTATACAACCACAAGGAGGAAAGATTATCTCTTCACCTACATACTCATCTCAAGCGTTGTATTCCTTCTCTGTTACCTGCTCGAGAGCGTCAGTCTGCAGATAGGATTCGCACTAGGACTTTTTGCAATATTCGGCATAATCAGGTACCGGACCAACCCCATGCCAATCAAGGAGATGACATACCTCTTCCTTGTAATCGGGGTTTCAGTGATAAATGCCCTGACATCAGGCACAAGCATGATTCAAATAATCTTCGCCAACCTTGTGGTGATACTGATCACAATGGGGCTAGAGAAGATGTGGCTGCTCAGGCATATATCATCAAAGTCAATAGTATACGAAAAAATCAACCTGATAGTTCCGGAGAAATATGATGAGCTTATAGCCGACCTTCAGGAGCGGACCGGTATAAAGGAGATAAAGAAGGTTGAGATCGGCGCCATTAACTTTCTCAAGGACACATGCAGGATGATAATTTACTACGAGGACAGAGGACGTTCAGTCAACCTTGCTGACCAGAACGGTTTCATTAAACCGGATGACAATGACGATGATTAGGAAGAGCCTGGTAGTTTTAGCATCAGTCCTGCTATCCTCGGTGCTTGCCGGACAGGATACGGATTATGGTATCTGGTACGAGGTCAAGGCTGATAAGAAAATATGGAAGGGCCTTCGTTTCGATCTTGAAACGAGCGTCAGGACAGATCAGAATGCAGCGAGGATTGAGACCATCTACCTGGAGCCGGGACTGCGATACAAGATCAATGACTACCTGTCTGCCGGCGTTTATTACCGGTTCATAGAGCAGTTGGAGAAGGATGATCAGTTTCATGTACGGCACCGCTGGTTCGCTCAGGTGAAAGGGACCGCTCCTTCTGTTTACAGGTTTACGCTGGGCGTGAGGTACCGCATCCAGGAGCAGTTTAAAACCTATATCGAAGACCCTGAAGATGAGGTGCCGGTCTGGTATCAGCGCGTGAGGTTCGAACTTGGCTATGACATTAAGGGGATTCCGCTTATGCCGTATTTCAATACGGAACTGCATGGACTGCTGTCGGAGCCGAATGAGTACACCGTGGACAAGTGGCGTTCGATGGTCGGGATAGAGTACACTCTCAACAAGAAGCACACCTTTGGAATTGAGTATATCTATAACGAAAGCAGGGTGACAAAGCCTCCATACATGAACCTGGTCGGCCTTACCTATTCGGTCAGTCTCTGACATCAGATGCTGTTTTCAGCCATCTGCCTGCCTCTCCTCAATTTTAATCTCTTATATTTGCGGAACTTTTTTCAGCCGCGGGCTGTAGTATTACGAAAAATCTGATCTGAAATGACTAAGTGGACCTCTGAACGAATCGGTGACCTAAAGGGTAAGCGGATAATTTTAACTGGTGGCGCCAGCGGAATAGGCTATTCTGCCACGGAGGTTCTTGCCGCCAGGGGCGCGGATCTGATCATGGCCGTAAGGAATACAGTAAAGGGGGAGAAGGCAGCATCGAAGATAAGGGTCCATCACCCGGCGGCATCAGTGACAGTGATGCACCTGGACCTGGGCGATCTTTCGTCTGTAAGGCAGTTTGCATCGGAGTTCACAGGCCTGTTCGACAGGCTTGACCTGCTCATCAACAATGCAGGAGTGATGGTACCACCCTATGCAAAAACAAAGGACGGATTTGAGCTTCAGTTCGGGACGAATCATCTCGGGCATTTTGCCCTTACAGCACATCTTCTGCCATTGCTGATGGCCACACCGCTCTCGAGGATCGTCACAATCAGCAGTATTGCAGCACGCAGGGCGAAAATCCGCTTTGACAACCTTGACGGTTCAAGAGGCTATAACCCCATGACTTTCTACCGCCAGAGCAAGCTCTCCAATTTGCTGTTTGCAATGGAATTGCAGAACCGGCTGGAGCGTGCGGGATCATCCACAATAAGCGTTGCATGCCACCCGGGCATCAGTGTCACCAACCTGCTGTCGCGCGGTTCCGGCAAAGAGACAGGCGCTGTAATGAAGTGGATCATGGGCATCGTGGCACAACCGGCAAACAAGGGAGCGCTGCCGACACTTTATGCCGCCACTCATCCCGATCTTCGCGGCGGAGAGTACATCGGACCCGACGGACCGGGTAACACAAAGGGCTATCCCGTGCTGAACAATGATCCGGCAACTCTGTTCAAACCTGCCCTGGCTGCGAAGCTGTGGGAGGTGTCAGAGGCACTTACCGGTGTCCGGTATTCCATCTGAGTCCTCAGTAGGCAATAGTGGAAGACATAACTGCATGCATTGGATATTGCTCGTAGGCAATAGGCAGTAGGCAATTGTGGAAGACATAACTGCATGCATTGGATATTGCTCGTAGAGCAATAAGAATTGTAGAAGACTGACCCCCATCACACCCCGCCGGCTTCCTTAATAAATCTGTTTCTCAGGCTTTTAGGCACCCTGCTGGAGACTGCCTGCCAAGTTTTGTGCACCTTATATTGAACAATCTGCCCTGTTTCTTGTTCTATAATTAGAAATAGAAATGTTTTACAAAAACAGAGAATATAACAATGGAAACAACAAAATGGGTGATAGACCCCGCACACAGTGAAATTCAGTTCAAGGTGAAACACATGATGATCACCACGGTGACCGGCAGTTTCAAGGAATTCAAATCAGAGATTGAGACCAAAGGTGAGGATTTTTCGACAGCCAGGATAAGTTTTGAGGCAAACACCGCATCAATATTCACAAACTCAGAACAGAGAGATGCTCATCTTAGGAGCGCTGACTTCTTTGATTCAGAGAAGTATTCTGTACTGACATTCACCGGATCAGGGCTTAAAAAAATTGACGATGAGAACTACAAATTGACCGGTGACCTGACAATCAGGGGTGTCACCAGGCCTGCAGTGCTTGACGTTGAAGTGGGCGGAGTTGGCAAGGACCCATGGGGAAATACAAAGGCAGGCTTCAGCATCAGCGGTAAGATCAACCGCAAGGATTGGGGACTTAACTGGAACGCGACTCTTGAGGCCGGCGGCGTCCTCGTGAGCGATGATGTGCGCATATTCTGCGAAGTACAGTATGCAAAGCAGGCCTGATCCTTTCAGAATCAGGTATTTTCTATAGGTTTTAGAGATTACCTATTTGTGCTGCCGGATGCCCTGACGGGTCTCCGGCTTTATTTATTCAGACATATCTCAGTTCAGGTTCAGACCACTGACCAGAATCCGTAAAGGCATCTTCACAGCAATACCTTGTTTTGCAAAAGAGTTCAGAAGAGTTTTGTTTCTGTGAACTTTTTAATTCACTTGGTGGTTTCTTGAAGAAGATTTATTAATCCGTCACCTGTAGTTATCAGCAAGTGCCAAACAGATTAAATAACCTTTAAAAGCGAGAACCATGAAAAATCCCAGATGCACTTACCTCCTTGTTGCAATAGCTTTAATAACAACTTCATTTCTATCCAGTTGTGAGAAAGACGATTCGCCATCAGGCTCAAATACAATTGAAGGATTGTTGTATTACTATACCAACGAAGCAAACAAGGAACTCAGAGTAATAGATATTGACGCTTACTCCCCGTTAAGGAGAAGCATCACTTTATCCGATGATTACACCCTTGAGGACCTTGCTCAGGACATGGACTACCTTGTATTGAAAGCCTACCGGCCTTCATCTGTCAGCACTCTGGCTTCAAAGAAAGGCCTTCTGATTAAATCCAAGGTTATCGAGAATAACTGGCTGTATGTTGCAGACAATCCGGAAGGTCTGACAGGAACTACAGATGATGGCTGGTTTGAGGCAAGCGACTTTTCTGATGAAGCTACCGGATTTAAATTTCACAAGACAGACGAAATTAACGGGGAGGATGTATTCTCAATCGAAAGCATCGAGTATCCGGGCAGATATTTTTCATATAACGGGCACCCTGTCCAGGGAGCAAATCTGCTGTATCTGGAGACTTATTCCAGTCCTGAGGCTGCCCCGAAATTCAGATTGTTCAGGCCTGAATCAAACTTCCCGGAAGGTAATATTAACGTTCCCGGGGATGCTCAGTTTTCCTGGTGACAATCTTTCACTGTGCCCCCGATCATCAGATCCCGTCAACCTGTACCAATTAGACTTATGAGAAGATCAGGGTAAGGGCTGCGTACTTGACCAGCAGCCCCAGGATAGTATAGATAAGCGTGCTTCGGATATTGTGTCGTATCATGCCTGCAGCGAGAGAAATCACCGGGGAGGAGAGAGGGAGGGCGTTGAATACAAAAATTGTCACGTCCCCGTACTTTTCGATATTAGCGCCGGCCCTTTCATACCGACGTCGACCGATCAGTTTGTCAATAAATTTATCGCTGACAAGTACTCCGATAGCATAATCTATGGTCTGTGAAAAGAGTGCCGTGCCGATAGCTACTGCATTCAATGCCAATACACTGATGTCGCCGTTGAGGTAATAAACGAACGCTATCTCAACCGGCATGAAGAGAAAGAAGAGGTAACCGCAGGCATTCACTATGGCGAAAGAAAGCAGTCCTTCATCCCGGGAGCCGTAGTAGATATCGCGGCCAACAGTAAGTGATGCAATGGTTATGGCTGCCACAACGAGCAGTGAGGATAATGCAATTTTGACAATGTCACTCTTTGACAGTCTCATTCATGGCAGTTTGGGTCTCCATAAATGTAAGGATTTTGTAATGAAGAGAAAAATATGCTTACAAGGAATCGACTTTTAATATTCCAGACCTGTTGAATGTGACCCTGTAAAGGGTAACCTGGTTCTCGCCGTCATACCTCAGGTCGATGACAAACGTAAGATAATAGACCTTCTGCCCGTCCAACTCCTCATAACCGTCACCGGTCAGTGTCCTGAAAGGAATCTCAGGATTGTCCATATTGTGTATGAAGTTTGAGACATTGAACCTTATGATGTCATTTACTCCTGTTATTGTATAGTGGGTAAAAATTCCATCGAGAGATGGCCGGTCGAGCTTCATGAGCTTTCTGTAAAGCACCACCTTCTCCCAGCCCCGGACGCTCTGGGCCTCAAAAGCAAGGGATTTGCTGCGCTTTCTGAGGATATCGGCCGGCACCTTTTCCGCGGAGACGAAGTCGAAGCTCT
>CAZHAI010000118.1:0-5515 GCA_964530645.1 uncultured Rikenella sp.
CGATGTCCATCCCGAGCTCCTCGTCTATCTCCCTTAGTATGCAATTCTCATGATCCTCTCCGGCCATCGTCTTTCCCCCGGGAAACTCCCACTTGCCGGCATTGCCCATCTTCGGTCCGCGCCTGACAGCAAGCACAAGGCCCTCTTCGTTCCTAATGACCGCACATGTCACGTCAATCATGACTCATCCCGTGTAATGGATTCATAATCAGGTATGTGATCAAGCAGCTCGAAGCTGTGCGCCACGGCATCAATCCTCCCGGCAAAGTGTGTTATGCCGTTTGTTACCACAAGGTACCTGACTCCGTAGTTGAAATTGTAATTGATGACCTGGTCAAAAACCTCCTGGTTGATTTTCACCCCGGGGGCTTTGCACTCCACTATCAGCACCGCCTCCCCGGCCCTGTCATGGACAAGGATGTCAGCTCTCCGGAGCATCGAGTTCAGGCGGAAGGCCGCTTCCACCCGAATCAGCCCTGGGGGATAACCCAGCCATCCGGTGAGGTAACCTACGAAATGCTGCCTTACCCACTCCTCCGGTGTGAGTGCCACATACTTCCTCCTCAGGGCATCGTACACAAGCTTGTTGCCGGGGCCCTCTTTAATGCGCAGTGAACACGGAGGCAGTTTCAGCGGTTTCAACTTTTATTGTATTTTTGGTTACCCTTAGCAGGGCAAATATAAACAAACAGCTTTTGAGAACATGAGAACCAAGGAAGATATAGTGAACAACTGGTTGCCCCGTTATACGGGAAAGGAGCTCGGTTCCTTCGGCGAGTTCATTCTCCTCACCAACTTCACCCTTTATGTCGAAACATTTGCGCGCTGGAACGATGTGCCGGTAGAGGGGAAGGACAAGAACTGGCCCAACGCCACAGCAGGAGGAATAACAATCATCAACTTCGGCATGGGAAGTCCCAATGCAGCCACTGTGATGGATCTCCTCAGCGCAATCATGCCAAAGGCTGTACTCTTCCTGGGCAAGTGCGGCGGGCTGAAGAAGAAAAACAAACTCGGCGACCTGATCCTTCCGATAGCAGCGATCCGGAGTGACGGTACCTCGAACGACTACCTGCCGATTGAGATTCCTGCCTTGCCTGCCTTCAAGCTGCAGAGCGCCGTCTCCGCCGCCATCATGCGGAATAACCTCGAGTACTGGACCGGCACGGTCTACACTACAAACAGGCGTGTCTGGGAGTATGATGACCGCTTCAAGAAATACCTGGTCAAATCAAGGGCCATGGCAATAGACATGGAGACTGCCACGATCTTCACAGTAGGCTTCGCAAACGAGATACCTACCGGCGCCCTGCTCCTCGTCTCTGACCAGCCGATGATCTCTTCGGGCATCAAGACCGGAGAGAGCGACCTTAAGGTCACTAACCAGTTTGCTGAAACACATCTTCGCATTGGAATAGAGGCACTTACAGAAATAAAGGAAAACGGCATCTCGGTCAAACACCTGCGTTTCTGATGGCTGCTGATTACAAGGAGATACTCAGGGATCTGAAGAACAAGATCTACAAGCCCGTCTACTTCCTTGCCGGGAAAGAGCCCTATTACATTGATCTGATCACTGACTTCATCGAGGAAAAAGTGCTTGATGAATCAGAGAAGGCATTCAACCAGACAGTTCTGTATGGCCTTGATGTGTCGGTGACGCAGGTCATCGAGACCTGCCGGCGTTTTCCGATGATGGCCAATCAGCAGGTTGTAATCGTTCGCGAGGCGCAGAAGCTCAAAAAGATAGATGAACTTCTTGTATATATAGAAAATCCGCTGAACTCCACAATCCTGGTCATCGCCTATAAATACGAGGACCTCGATAAGAGGAAATTGCTGTGCAAGTCGCTCACAAAAAAGGGTTGGTATTTCGAGTCTGAAAAGGTTCCGGAGTACCAGATTCCCGGTTGGATCGACAGGTACCTGACTGACAGGGGCATTATGACAGGCACGGATGCTGCGAGACTGCTTTCGGAGTTCCTGGGTAACGATCTGGGTAAAATTGCAAATGAGCTTGACAAGCTGATAATCTCGCTCCCGAAAGATAATCCGCGCATCACCACCGAGCTGATCGAAAAGAGTATCGGCATAAGTAAGGACTATACTCCCAATGAGCTGTGGCGGGCCATCGTTTACCGCGATCCGCTGAAGGCGGCAAGGGTTGTAAACTACTTCGCGGGGCATTCAAAAAAAGAGATTATACCCCTCGTCTTTCCTGTCCTTTTCTCCAGCTTCAGCCGCGTGCTGATCTACCACAGCCTGAAGGACAAGAGCGACGGCAATGTGGTTGCAATGCTGAAGACCTATCCCGGTTATGTGCGGGATTTCAAAGCTGCGGCCGCCATCTACAACATAGGGGCATGCATGAATATAATCAGCCTCATCCGGTCTTATGATCTCAAGGCGAAGGGGTTCGGCGAGGCCGGCAGCGATACCGGCGACCTGCTGCGCGAGCTTGTTTTCAAGATAATGCACTGATCCTTTCTGACCCGGCCAGGGTCAGATGACTTTTGAAGATCCTTAGGTCCTAACCACACTGCCCCACCATCTGATATCAGGATTATACTGCTGGCGCAGGTGTTACTGATGTGGTGCTTATGTCAGTTCATCTCCGGTGATTCGGGGAACTCCGCCCAGATGCGGTATTTGTTGTTGAGCGAACGGAGCACGTCGCGCCATACATTGCCGCGGCTCTTCATAATAACCTCACCTGGCACCTTTGCAATCATCCATGAGTTCTCGCCCAGTTCCCTCTTCAGCTGTCCCTTCTCCCATCCTGAGTATCCAAGGAAAAACCTTACCTGGTCACGTCCCACGGTGCCGGTGGAGATCAGGTTGCGGAGCGCATCGATTTCCCCGCCCCACCATATTCCGGGTATCACGGGCACGCTTCCGGGCACTTTCGAACCAAGCGTGTGAAAGTAATGAAGCGTATCCGGTGCAACAGGACCTCCAACTGAGAGATGCTCATCCCAGCCGTCAAAGCCCTCCACTGCGCTGCTGACCATCAGGTCAATCACCCTGTTCAGTATGAACCCGACCGTACCGGTTGCAGTGTGCTCGGTAATGAAAACGATTGTCCGGTTGAAAAAACGGTCGGTCAGGAAGGGTTCTGAAATAAGGACCCTGCCCTTCCCCGGGATCTTGTCCTCGGGATTGATGCTGAATATATCAGGATACTGGCCCATTTAACAGCAAAAATGCTCATACAAATTAACATCTTTTAGCGTCAAAATCAAGAAAAATCGCGGAAAATAGTAAATTGCACGGTTCATCGCCAAAAAGCATTCATGTCTCTGAAACAGTACAAAACACCCTCGATGCTGCAGTCTTTGCTGCCGATCGCTGTGCTCATCTTCTTTCTGACCCTCAATGTAAAGTTCTTTCGTGACGACACTCTCTCGGGAGCCAACCAGATAGCTCTTATCCTTGCTGCCGCTGTGGCAGGGGTAATTGCGGTCAGCCTCGGTTACCGGTGGCTTTATATCCGCGACAGGGTGATCAAGGGTATCGGTACGGCAATGCCTGCCATCCTGATACTTTTTCTGATAGGCTCACTGGCAGGTACCTGGATGGTCAGCGGTGTGGTGCCAATGCTGATTTATTACGGGCTTGAGATACTCCATCCCAAGATTTTCCTCTTTGCCGCAGTCGTGATCTGCTCCCTTGTATCTGTCTCTACAGGCAGCTCCTGGTCTACCGTTGCGACAATCGGGGTGGCCCTGCTGGGTATCGGCAAGGCCCTTGGCTTCAATGAGGCCATGATCGCCGGTGCCATCATCTCCGGAGCCTATTTCGGTGATAAAATGTCGCCACTTTCAGACACAACCAACCTTGCACCGGCAGTGGCCGGCACCGACCTCTTTACTCATGTCAGGTACATGGTCATCACAACCACACCTTCCCTGATAATTACTATGGTCATATTTCTTATAATAGGATTTTCAATTGACCTTGAGGCAGGTCCATCAAGCGCCGATGCAGTTCAGGCAGCCATAAAATCAAAATTCAATATTTCGCCGATCCTTCTGCTGGTCCCGGCCATGCTAATCTATATCATTGTAAAGAAGGTGCCGCCCCTGCCTTCTCTCCTGGCCGGAACGTTGCTGGCTGCGGTATTTGCTGTCATCTTCCAGCCTCATATTCTTGAGGAGGTGGCTGGCACAGGAGGGTCATTTGTGAAGCAGGCTTACATCGCCGTTACCAAAACCATGTTCGGAAGCGTGTCCGTCGCCACAGGCGATGCCTCAGTGGATGAGCTGATGAAGACGCGAGGGATGGCAGGCATGCTTAACACTGTCTGGCTCATCATCTGTGCAATGGTCTTCGGAGGAATTATGGAGGCCTGCGGAATGCTGAAGACAATCACCGGGAAACTGATGAAGTTTGTTCACAACGCCGGCACTCTGGTCGGATCAACGGTTGCAACATGCCTCTTCTTCAACGTCACGGCATCAGACCAGTACCTGTCAATCGTTATCCCGGGAAGGATGTATGCAAAGAAGTACCGTGACATGGGTTTTAAACCGGAGCTGTTAAGCCGTGCGCTTGAAGACTCCGGAACCGTCACCTCTGTGCTTGTCCCATGGAATACTTGCGGAGCCACACAGTCGAGCGTTCTCGGGGTCTCAACCTGGGCTTATGCACCTTATTGCTTCTTCAATATAATCAGTCCCTTCATGAGCGTCTTCATTGCAGCAGTAGGGTACAAGATCAGGCGCTACACCCCCGAGGAGCATGCCAGGGTGCTTGAGGAGGCCGATGCGGCAGACAGGGAGCTCTACAAGGAGGAGGAAGCCTGACGTGACTGGCGAACAAAGTGTCGGCAGGGGTGTTTTAATTATAAGTCTGAAAGTCTGAAAGTCTGAAAGTCTGAAGGGCTGAAGGGCTGAAGGTCTGAAGGGCTGAAGGTTTTGTAATATAGTAGTATATTTGTGTTTCAGAGAGGAAAATATGTTATTGAAACTTCTTATAATATCAGGAATTCTTGTCGGCCTGGCGATGGCAGGACTGGCCATTACAATATTGCTCAAGCCCGGGGGGCAGTTCCCAAACACTCACATCAGTCATAATAAGGAGATGCGCAAGCGCGGGATCAGCTGTGCCCAGAATACGGATACAGGCTGCAATCCCGTTGACGGCGCCGGCTGCTGCGGCTGCTCGATGAGCCGGGAGTAATCGGGTTTTTCCGGCATTCTACAATGCTTTATGGCCTACGGCCAACGGTTAAGGGGCCCGCATCAGGCATCATACAGGAAAGCATCTGCCCCTCATTCCGAGTAGCGTATCAGACCATCCTGCATAGCATCCCGCCATCATTGCGCGAAGCGCATCAGGCAACATCCGACTCATTGCGCGTAGCGTATCAGACCATCCTGGAGAGCATCCCGCCATCATTGCGCGAAGCGCATCAGGCAACATCCGACTCTTTGCGCGTAGCGTATCAGACCATCCTGGAGAGCATCCCGCCATCATTGCGCGAGGCGCATCAGGTATCATACGACTCATTGCG
>CAZHAI010000118.1:5615-6872 GCA_964530645.1 uncultured Rikenella sp.
AGAGCATCCCGCCATCATTGCGCGAGGCGCATCAGGTATCATACGACTCATTGCGCGTAGCGCATAAAGCATTGTAGAAGAAACGCATAATAGAGAGATTGGTCGTAGACCATCAAGAATTGTAACCGCGTCAACAGGCCCTGATTTCAGTCAATAATCAGCTTCCTTATCCCCTCCGATACCCAACTTTTCATCTCCCCCTTTTCATCAGAATAAACAAGATACCCCTCGAGAAAATCATGCTTCTCAATGAATGCGATAGCTTCATCCTTCCCCCCTACCATGCAGACGGTTGCCCACGCATCGGCGACAGCACCCGTTGGAGCAATAATTGTAGCGGAGAGCAGCATATGCCTGACAGGATATCCCGTTCGGGGATCAATCGTATGCGAATATTTTATGCCGTCCTCCACGAAGAACTTCCTGTAGTTGCCAGAGGTGGCCAGGGCCCTGTTGTCAAGCCTGATCTTTGCCTGAAGGTCAGCACCAGGAGTATAGTTACCGTCAGTGGGAGCGTCTATTCCAACCTTCCATCCCACCCCGTTTTTGTCTCCGAGGGTCCTCACCTCGCCGCCCACTTCAACCAGGCACTGCGTGATTCCGTTCCCTGCAATCAGGTCGGCCACAAGGTCAACTGTATATCCCTGTGCTATTGCATTGACATCTATGAACATATCAGGATCCGACTTAATTATGCGTTCACCCTCCAGCCGGACCTTGTCCATCCCCACCAATGCAAGCAGTGAGTCGAGCATGGCAGGATTAAACCGTTTCATTGCATCGGGACCGAATCCCCACGACTTCACAAGGGGTCCGATTGTTATGTCGAAGAGGCCTCCGCTCTCCTCTGATATCACAGCGGAGGCACGGAAAACCTCCCGGAAAAGCTCATCTGTAGTATCACTGAGGTTGTTGTTGATGGCAGAGATCACTGAGGAGGGGTTGTAGATTGAGAGAGAATTGTCAATTTCGGTAAATAGGTTTTCAATATCCTGGCGCAGAGCCATTATATCGAGGCCCGGAGTCTTCTCCGCTACGATATGGTAGGTGGTTCCCTGGGTCAGGCCGTTGAGTTCCACATAATCAACCGGCCCCGAACAGGAGATCAGTGAAAGAGCGATGACGCTACAGATCAGAAATGTGCGCATGATATGGAAATTACTGTTTGGGATGTACTAAGATACGATTCTTGATGGTCTACGACCAATCTCTTTATTATATGTCTCTTCTACAATGCTTTATGGCCTACGGCCAATG
>CAZHAI010000119.1:0-6852 GCA_964530645.1 uncultured Rikenella sp.
CTGTGGAGCTGTCCGGCGGCGTCTGCGTCATCCCGATAGGGATAATAGAAAAACATGCAACCCATCTTCCCCTGGGGACAGACCTCTTTGAGGCGAGGGCCTCAGTCATAAGGGCGGCAGAAAAGGAGTACGCCGTTGTTTTCCCGCCATACTATGTGGGGCAGATATTTGAGGCAATGCACCAGCCAGGGACCATCGCCTACAGCAATGACCTGATGTGGCAGATGCTTGAGGAGACCTGCCAGGAGCTCTCGCGCAACGGTCTGAAGAAGATCATCCTGTTCAACGGCCACGGCGGAAGCACTTACTTCCTGAACTACTTCTGCCAGTCGCAGCTCGCCGCGAGGAAAGATTACATCGTTGTGCTCTTCCAGGGCGGGCCCGACGAGGCTATGGACCGGCAGATCAGCAGCCTGAAGAAGTCTAAGCTTGACGGTCATGCAGGAGAGGAAGAGACCTCTATGATGTACTTGATCCGTCCTGACCTGGTTGACACGGAAGCTATGGGCAAAGAGTCGGGGCTGAACCAGGGTAGGCTTAACGCCATGCCTCACGCATTTGCAGGGATCCACTGGTATGCCAGGTATCCCAACCATTTCGCAGGTGATGTGCTCCAGACAAACCGCGAGCTGGGAGAGCTCCTGATAACCAGGGATGCGGTTCAGCTGGCGGAGCTTATCCGGTACCTGAAGAACAACAGCACTATTGAAGAGCTTCATAAAGAGTTTTACAACAGGGCTGAATACCCTCTGAAAAATAACTGAGATGAAAAGAAGAAAATTCGTTATTTCAGCAGCATCGGCGATTCCTGCCATCACGCTTTTCCCAGCCGATCTCTCCGGGATGACCAGGGAGACAGCCCGGGGCAAGATAGAGAAGAGATCTCTCGGCAGGACAGGCGAGATGCTTTCGTTCATCGGATTTGGAGGAATCGTCGTAATGAATGCAACTCCTGACGATGCATTTGCAAGGGTAAGGATGGCGATCGATGCCGGGGTAAACTATTTCGACGTTGCCCCGTCGTATGGCGATGCTGAGATCAAGCTGGGACCTGCACTTGAGCCGTTCCGGAAGGATGTTTTTCTTGCCTGCAAGACCACTGAGAGAACGAAGGAAGGGGCCCGCAGGGAGCTAGAGCAATCACTGAAGAACATGCGCACCGGCCACTTCGATCTGTACCAGCATCATGCCGTCACAACCCTTGAGGATGTTGACACCCTGCTGGGACCCGGAGGAGCGATGGAGACATTCCTTGAAGCCAGAAATGAGGGGAAGATCAGGTTTATCGGTTTCTCCGCTCACTCGGTTGAGGCTGCCATGGCGCTTATGGTGAGGTTTGACTTTGATACAATCCTTTTCCCGTTCAATTATGCTACCTGGAATGCCGGTAACTTCGGGCCGCAGGTTATGGCCAGGGCAAAGGAGAAGAATATGGGCATCCTGGCACTGAAGGCGATGGCGAGAGGACCGTGGCCTGAAGGGGCCGACCGGTCAGCCTACCCAAAATGCTGGTACGAACCGCTTATCAGTGAGGAAGATATAACGATGGGATTGAGGTTTACCCTGTCTCATCCGGTCACAGCAGCCATACCTCCGGGAGACGAGGGGCTGTTCAGGCAGGCTCTCACGCTGGGGCACAACCTGAAGCCCCTCGATCAGTCGGAGGTTATCAGCATCAGGGAGAAAGCGCTGAAGGGAGTCCCCCTGTTCAGGTCCTGAACCTTTCAGGCGGAATATCACTTCAATCAGCCAGGGAAGCTTTCCGGCCTCATAGTGAATGACTGAATTCCGGAGGAGTATCCACCCGGCCCCGGAAGTCCGGTACTCTACTTCTTCTGGAACGGCAGTTCCCCCTTCATGGCCCTGCTGAAGAAGAGACCCCCTTCGGTCAGCTCATAGTCCCATGATTTGAGCATCTGCGGCCACCACTGCGGATCATAGATCCAGCACATCCAGCTGATGCCCCGCTCCTCCAGGAACTTTATGATACGATTCCCGTAGTCATTGTAATCAGGGGCATTCATGTCAGTGTGCATCCCGAACTCCGTGGCAACCACAGGCACGTAAGCCGCAGCAAACGCGAAGTTCTCTTCCCATCTCGGCTCCCAGGGCTGTCCGCGCTTGAAGGCGTAAGGGTGAGTCACATAGGCGATCCCTTCCGCATTCACCGGGTCATCACGCAGGGGAGAGAGGTCATATGCCCAGTCGAGCCCCGCAACCAGCGGAATAGTTTCCGGATCATATGCCCTTATCAGGCTGATCATGTGCTCATTGATCTTTTTCCACTCAGACCAGGGCAATGAGCCCAGCTCGCCGCGGTAGATTGTTGGTTCATTGAAGAGCTCGTAAAAGGCCACTGTATTATGCCCGGCGAAGTTGCGTGCAATAGTTCTCCAGAACTCATATGTCTCTGTTTTCGTGGTGTTGTACATCGGATCCTGGAAGAGCTCCATCCAGAGGTTGCCTATTGAATGCCAGTCGATTATCACATACATGCCCAGGTCGGTGCACCAGTCAACCGCTTCACGCAGCAGTTCCACATACTTTTCGGGTGTGCGCTCGCGCCATGCGACCGGGTGAACGGGAATGCGCACTATCATTGCGCCGGTCTTTTTCACCTGCTCGAAGTGTGTCTTGTTCCAGTGGCCCTGCCGCTCGATCTTGTCCGGATCAGAGATTGAGAGTCCGCGGAATAGAACTGTCTGACCGTCCGGGGTGACGAATTTGTTCCCCCGGACCTGTATGAGAGGCAGGGTCTTTGCTTTCGGATCGGGCTCCGGCCGCGAGGCAGGGTCGCCGAAGTACCAGGGTTTGGCTTCCTGAGCCATGAGGACCGGCGCTGTGAGCAGTGCGGTCAGCACGAAAAGAATAAGGAGGAATCTTGTTTTCATATCGTGACAGTTATGAGGTTACTGCAATAATGCGGTTTCAACAAATTGAAGGTTATGAATTTAGTAAATCCGTTTGATTTATTGCCAACCCGGATATGTCAAAATCACCCTCCGTCTGTAACTGCACCTGTTTAAGAACAAATGCAGGCGCCTCTTGTTATCATTTAACAACCAGTAAGGAATGAACAATCTGAAGATCGCGTTTTTCGACGCCAAACCTTATGATACCGAATCGTTCAACGAGGTGAACCGCCATTTCGGTTTCACAATCAAGTATTTCAAGTTTCACCTGACGCCTGACAACGTAGTGCTCGCACAGGGATATGATGCCGTCGTCATCTTCGTGAATGACACAGTCGATGCAGCCATGATCAGTCAGCTCAGGGAATACGGTGTGAAGCTGATTGCCCTTCGCTCTGCGGGATTCAACAACGTCGATCTCAAGGCAGCCCTCGGCAATATCAGGGTGGCCAGGGTGCCTGCTTACTCGCCACACGCCATCGCCGAGCACACTGTGGCGCTGATGCTGACGCTGAACCGGAAGGTGCATCGGGCTTATTTCCGGACCCGCGACACCAATTTCGCCCTTAACGGGCTGCTGGGATTCGATATGAACGGCAAGACGGCCGGGGTGATCGGGACAGGCCGCATAGGCAGGGTGCTTGTGAAGATCCTGCGGGGATTCGGGATGGAGGTGCTGCTTACCGACAGCTATCCGGACACAGCGTTTGCCGCCGACACCGGAAGCAGTTACGTGAGCCTTGAGGAGCTTTACAGGAGGTCGGACATCATCTCGCTGAACTGTCCGCTGACGCGCGAAACGGAATTCATGATCAACTCCTCATCCATTGCGATGATGAAAAAGGGGGTGATGCTAATCAACACCGGCCGTGGCAAGCTGATCAGGACTGCCGACCTGATTGAAGGGCTCAAGAGCGGACAGGTTGGTTCGGCCGGCCTTGATGTATACGAAGAGGAGAGCCATTTTTTCTTCGAGGATCTCTCGGACAGGGTTCTGGCTGATGACGTTCTGGCGCGTCTGCTTACATTCAACAATGTGATAATCACATCGCACCAGGGGTTTTTCACCCGCGAGGCCATACATAATATCGCACAAACAACGCTACAAAACATTGACGACTTCTTTGCCGGGCGAAAGCTTGAGAATGAGGTCTGTTTCAATTGCGGGAACTGAGGTCGGAAGTCTGAAGGTCCCGACACCCTTCGGGCATCGGGATTTCGGTCCCGCCGGCGGCGGTTCCTCAATCTGAGGTCTGAGGGTCTGTTACTTCGTCAGGTCCTGCAGTCCGGATAACTGCACCGCCGCGCTTACGGGTTTTCTTCGGAGGGCTAACCACCATGGAAAAAGGGAGGCGCCGTAAGACGGACCTCCCTTTTCCGGGTTATTTGATCAGAATAATTACTTCACAGCAGCCTTATACAGTTCGGCAACCTTTTTCCAGTTGACCACGTTCCAGAAATTGGCAACGTATTCAGGTCTGCGGTTCTGGTACTTGAGATAGTATGCATGCTCCCACACGTCGAGGCCAAGAACAGGTTTCCCGCGTTTTGCCGCAACATCCATCAGAGGATTGTCCTGGTTTGGAGTCTGTGACACGAACAACTTCCCGTTGGCGTCAACTGCCAGCCATGCCCAACCGCTTCCGAACTGGGTCTTCGCTGCAGTCTCGAAATCAGCCTTGAATTTGTCAAATGAGCCGAAAGTCTCATCGATTGCCTTCAGCAGATCGCCTTCAGGCTGACCGCCGGCGTTGGGACCCATCACCTTCCAGAAGAGCATGTGATTGTAGTAACCGCCTCCGTTGTTGCGTATGGCAGGTGAGTAGATGCTTATTCTTGAGAAAATATCCTCAAGAGTCAGGTTATCAATTTTAGCCTCGCCGGCTGCCTTGACGAAGTTGTCAAAATAAGCCCTGTGATGCTTCGTGTAGTGAATCTCCATCGTCTGGGCGTCAATGTATGGCTCCAGCGCATTGTATGCATACGGGAGCTCCGGAAAATTATAATCCTGTGCCATAATTTTGTTATTTACGGTTATTAATCCTAATACAATTGTGAAAGTCAGAATAGCCTTCGTTTTCATTTTCTTGTTGTTTATTTGTTAAACAGATGATCAGCGAAATTGTTCAATGCTAAATTTTTCAAATATTGAATCGATTTAGTATTTTCGTCACCATTAAGAATAACTCATAATACATAAGACTATGAAATGGCAGGGGCGTCGCGGCAGCGACAATGTTGAAGACCGCAGGGGTATGAGTACCGGAACGAAGGTTGTCGGAGGCGGGATAGGCACGCTAGTAATTGTGTTGCTCGTTTACCTCCTCGGGGGAGATCCGTCGGGCATTCTGCAACAATCGGGCTCCACAGAAACGGCTGGTCCGGTGGAGGCCTCTGAAGAAGAGAACGCAATGGCTCAGTTTGTCTCGGTAGTGCTGGCTGACACTGAAGAGGTCTGGGGCAAGATATTCGCCCAGTCTGGAGCCACATACCGGCAGCCCACCCTGGTGCTGTTCAGGGATCAGGTCCAGTCGGCCTGTGGCTATGCCACCGCCGCCAGCGGACCGTTCTACTGCCCGGGTGATGAAAAGGTATACATCGACCTCAGTTTCTTTGATGATCTGCGTGCAAAATATGGTGTTTACGGTGACTTCGCCATAGCTTATGTCGTGGCGCACGAGATAGGGCATCATGTTCAGAACCAGATGGGGATCCTTGATGAAGTGCAGAACGAGCGTCAGCGCCTGAGCGAGGTCAGAGGCAACCAGCTTACTGTCAGGCTTGAGCTGCAGGCTGATTTTCTGGCAGGTGTATGGGCCCACTATGCAAGCAAGATGTTCAACTCCATTGAAGAGGGTGACATAGAGGAAGCACTTAATGCCGCGGCTTCCATCGGCGACGACGTGCTTCAGAAAAAATACCAGGGCAGGGTGGTACCTGATTCCTTCACCCACGGCACGGCAGCACAGCGCTCGAGCTGGCTCCGCAAGGGATGGGAGACGGGTGACCTGAACCAGGGCGATACCTTCTCAGGCGCAATCTAGACACCGGCGACAGGTACTTTTGCAGCTTCCGGGGATAATGCGTGCCACTCACTGCACCGGCCGACCTGCATTGCATTACCGGTCAGATGAGGGTTGATTATCACATGCAGATGTAATATCATTACCTGCCTGACGTTTTCTCTTTTAGACAGTTAAATAAATTTAGTGATGAAGAGGTTTTTGATCCTGCTGGTCCTTGTCTCTGCTGCTGCGGTAGTCAGGGGTGAGGAGCCGTTGTCTTCTGAAGGATTGCAGAAAAAATACCCAGCCAATGTAAACAAGAATCAAAGACCCAAATCACTTGCTGCCAGCTGGCCCAGATGGGCAGTGCACTCAAACCTCCTCGGGTTTGTGCAGTTCGGACCCGTTGTGACTGCTGAATATAACATTACCAGGCAATTAACCCTCAGTGCACATGCCAGGTTTTCATCCGTCGGTGCGCTGACTCCTATCCTGCATCAGGCCGAGGCCGATAATGGTGGCAGGCCTGACAATTTTTCGGGTATTGCGTTTGGCGGCGGACCGCTATGGTTTTTCAAGTTCCGGAAAGATAAGGCATATGTCGGTCTCATCGGCGAATACGAGATGTCAGATGTGCTTTACCTTGAAGATTACGTGAATGAATGGAACCAGGATAACCGCAAGATCATTGCGATGGTTAATGCCGGTTACAGGTTCATGTTTGGTCAGAAGCTTATTCCCGCATCGTCGCGAAAGGGTGATCTCTTCCTGAGGGATGGGCTGTTTCTGAATGCCGGGGTATATGTCGGAGCTGAGAGGAACCAGTATCGGTGGGCATATACTGACCCGGAGGCTGATGGCAGTGATACTTCGCCCCGTGAGGGGAAGGAGATAAAGCCTTTCGGGATGCTGGAGCTTTCAATCGGGCTGGAGTT
>CAZHAI010000120.1:0-6824 GCA_964530645.1 uncultured Rikenella sp.
ATCTGGTTAACAAAAAGTTAAAACGGATTTCTTCTTTATTTATATGTATAATTTTACGCCATGAACAAGCGGAAATTCACGGGTCTGATAACATTGATGGTGGTCTCCATACTGGCCATCGTCCTGGTTCAGGTTACATGGATCAGCAATTCTGTAAGGGCTCAGAACGAGCAGTTCGATTTCTTCGTGATAAACAGCCTTCGCAATACGGTTCACTCCATGGAGACGAACCGCAGGATGAACTTCCTCAACGAGATGTTTATCCAGGGATATTCTGCACTTCCTCAGGCCATAAACCGCTCGGCCTCTCCCGATATCTCCACGGAGCGGGTCAGCATACAGAGCAAATCCAGCTCAGACTCTGATTCCGTGGAAATCATCGTTACAACAAATGACAAGCCACCGGTCAGGATGAAGGTGACTCGTGCAGAGGCCGGGAACAACTGGGGAAACAGCGTGGTGGTCGGTTCCGATGAGTACATGAGGTGGATGCAACAGCAGGCAGTGGAGTTCCAATCTATGAGCAATCAGCTGGTTTCCGAGATGTTTGTCTGGGAGAGAAACATGGCTGTAAACAAGGAGGAACTGCTTCATACACTGCAGGGAGAGCTGGCAGCTTCAGGCATAGAGACACCCTTTGAGTTTGCCCTCATCAGGGGTGATTCCATAATTGACGGTGTATGGTCCAGGGTGAAGAAGAAGGATTTCCTGGAGAGTCCGTACCAGGCCAGCCTCTTTGCGCAGGGTCTGCTCAGGAAGGGTGAGACGGTCTCGGTTGTTTTTCCCCGCAAAACCAATTACGTCCTCGGAACAATGGGTCTGATGCTGGGAGGGTTCGGACTGTTTCTGCTGATCATAGTCTCAACGTTCGCATTGAGCCTGTGGTTCATTATCAGGCAGAGGAAGACCTCGGAGATGCAGGCCGACTTCATCAATAACATGACGCACGAGTTCAAGACGCCAATAGCTACGATCTCGCTGGCTGCCGATACAATAGCCAACAGCCGTGTCATAACAGACGAAGACAAGGTGCGTCATTTCGTCGGCATGATAAAGAAGGAGAACTCCCGCATGAACAGGCAGGTGGAGAGCATCCTCCAGATCGCCACCCTCGATAAGCACGAGATGGATTTTTCATTCGATGAAACCGATATGCATGAGGTGATCAGGCATGCAATAGACACAATCGGGATACAGGTTACCGACAGGGGCGGAGAGATACACCGTCGACTGAATGCAGAGAGGAGCATGATAATTGGCGACAGTGAGCACCTGCGAAACCTGGTCCACAACCTGCTTGACAACGCGAATAAATATTCCGACTCTGCTCCTGATATTACTGTGAGCACCCGCTGCAACGACAGCGGAATCTTCCTTGAGGTGGCCGACAGGGGCATCGGGATGAGCAAAGCAGTCCAGAACCGGGTCTTTGAACGCTTTTACCGGGAGACCACAGGCAACATTCATAATGTTAAGGGATTCGGGCTGGGACTCAATTATGTCAAGGCCATAACCGATGCACATGGCGGCACCGTGACAGTTGAGAGTGAACCGGGAAAAGGAAGCATTTTTACAGTATTTTTACCTTACAAGAACGAATCAAGGGCATGAGCAAGAAGAGCGCAAGGATTTTCCTGGTTGAGGATGACGTGAGCTTCGGGTCGGTCCTCAAGTCATACCTCGAGATCAATGATTTCGACGTTGACCTGGTTGACGACGGGAAGGCGGCAATAGAGACTTTTCGCAAGGGGGTTTATGATCTGTGCATCCTCGACGTTATGTTACCGCATGTTGACGGATTCACAATTGCTTCCGAGATCAGGATAATGAACTCTGTCATCCCTATAATCTTCCTTACAGCCAGGAAGCTGAAGGAGGATTTGCTGAAGGGGTACGGCGTCGGAGCTGATGACTACATTACAAAACCGTTTGACACTGACATCCTTCTCTGCAAGATCAAGGCAATAATTGCCAGGAGGGATACCCAGGAGGGAACGCGCGACATATATGAGATAGGGAAGTTTATTTTCGATGCAAGGCTTAGGAACCTGACCCTGGGCGACCGGGAGAGGCAGCTGTCACCCAAGGAGGGACAGTTGCTGGAGATGCTTGCCCTGTCACCCAATGCTCTTGTGAGCCGTGAAGCCGCATTGAAGAAGATATGGGGCACTGACGACTATTTCACCGCCCGCAGCATGGATGTATATGTGACAAAGCTGCGGAAATACCTTAGTGATGACCCGCAGATCATTCTGAAGAACATACATGGCAGCGGGTTCCAGCTGTTGGTGGGGGGCCAGGGAGGAGAATAGGTGGGTAGCGCCTGGTTACAATGCTGAATGGCCTACGGCCAAGGATTGATTAACTTCATGACATCTACAATGCTTAATCGCCTACGGCGAAGGATTACCCGTAGGGCATGAAGCATAGTAGCCTGAATGGCGCCTGAACCTGATTCCCCGAAGGGGATAAAGCATTGTAGATGGCGAACGCACCCAACCCAATTTTGCCCGTAGGGCATGAAGCATAGTAGCCTGAATGGCGCCTGAACCTGATTCCCCGTAGGGGATAAAGCATTGTAGATGTTATTTCCTGAGACTGCGCCCCGTGAAACTCAACGGCATCAATGCCTGGCAGCTGTCAAGAACAATCACTGAAGAATTCCCGGCCAGGATCACCTTAATGTGACTGCCACTCCTCTGTTCCTCCTCGATCAGCATCTGCCTGCAGTTGCCGCATGGCGGAACCGGTTCTTCAGTAAGTTTCCCGTGACTCATCGCTGCTATTGCTATGGCAAGTGTTTTCCTTTCACCATGGTTTGCAACCATGTATGAAATAGCCGTCTTTTCCGCACAGCTTCCTGACGGGAAGGCGGCATTCTCCACATTGGCACCCCTTATAACAGTGCCATTATCCAGCAGCAGGGCAGCCCCAACCATGAAATGCGAATAGGGTGCGTAGGCTCCGGCCGCTGCAGTAACAGCTTCTTCAATAAGTTGCTTTTCCGCAACCGGCAGTTCATCCCTGTTCCCATATTCCAGGTAGGAAATACTCACTTCTCTCTTCTTCATAGGCGATTGCAGTGATTTATAGAGCGATAAAAGTAATAATATTTTTACCTCCGGTGTCAGGATTTACTGAGGGTAATTACATTTTTATATTTTTGTCAAAATCCCGTTGATGAATAAACTTGCACCATATACAATTATTATCCTTATCCTGTTGCTCAATTCTTGCAGCCCGGCCCGAAGGGCTGCAAGGAGCACAGTTCCCTCCGCCACGGCCTCTGAATATGCCCTGGGGTACCTTAACAGATACAGTACACTGGCTGTAAATGAGATGAACAGGACGGGAATTCCTGCCAGCATCACTCTTGCTCAGGGTATGCTTGAATCGAACTACGGACGCAGCAGGCTGGCCACGGAGGGCAATAACCATTTCGGTATAAAATGCCACAGCAACTGGACCGGGAGGAAGATTTATCACGACGATAACCGACGCGGTGAGTGTTTCCGGGCCTACGGATCCGCCGATGAGTCTTTCCGGGATCACTCCGATTTCCTTGTTAACGGTTCCAGGTACAGTGAGTTGTTCAGCCTGAGCAAAACTGACTACAAGGGATGGGCTCGCGGACTGAAGAAGGCCGGTTATGCCACCGATCCCAAATACGCCGACCTGCTGATCCGCAAGATCGAGGAGTACAGGCTATGGGCTTATGATACCGGTGCTCCTGCGCAAGCTGTCGCTGTCCGGCCGGCAAGGAGTGCTTCCGTGCCATCACCCGGTACAGTGGTATCCGCACCGCCCGCAACTGTGAAGACACAGCCTGCAGTTAAGGATACGGCACTGGTGCAACCGGTAACCAATCAGCCTTCAGTGAAGGATCCGGCTACAGTTCCGACGCAAACGGTTCCGGCGAGGACAACTGAAGTCAGGGTGGAGGAGGAGCCGATAAAGGTGATCAGCCTGGGTACCGGCAGGAAGGTAATGGAAAATAATAATGTTGAGTATGTCATTGTTGAAGAGGGAGATACTTTTGAATCGCTGGCTGACAGGTATCAGCTACTTTCCTGGGAAATCACCCGTTACAATGACCTGACTCCCGGAACAACCCTTAAACCCGGTCAGGTAATATATCTTCAGCCCAAGCGATCGAAGGCTGCTCAGGGCTTTTCAGTGCATACTGTTGTACCCGGTGAGACAATGTATGAAATCTCACAGAAGTATGCAGTAAAGCTCTCAGACCTGTTTAAGATGAATCTTATGGATGAGGGCACTGAATGCCGTCCCGGGCAGAAAGTCAGGTTAAGATAAAAGGATAAATAAGGGGTTCCGCCAGGAGAAATCGAAACGTAAAGCCAGCATTCAGGCCAGTTCCCAGTCTGAGGTATCAAAACCTCGAAGAAATTCGGAGGCGCTCATTTTCTTTCGTCCCTCCGGAATAACTGTCAGAATCTCTAAGCCGCCTGACACGCAGGATATCATAAGCCGATCCCTTCCGGTCACGATAATTGATCCGGGAATCTCCCTGACATCATCCCTCAGGCTGCTTTCCAGGATTTTCAACCGGAACTCCCTGTCGCTTTTGTGCAGAAGTGCCATTGCACCGGGGTAAGGCGACAGTCCTCTTATAAGGTTGTGCACTTTCAGCGCAGGCTCTCTCCAGTTGATGACAGTATCAGCAGTGAAGATCCTTGGGGCCGGCATGAGGATCACTCCGGGTGCGGTTTTCTGGGGGACCGGGCTCAGTCTCTTCGCAGATAATCCGATTGCTGTCTCAACGGCAAGTTCAGCCCCGATCTCTTTGAGTCTGTCATGCAGGCTGCCTGCACTTTCATCGGGAGCAATCTCTGTTTCACGTGAGAGGAGAATCTTGCCGGTGTCTATCTCTTTGTCTATGAGGAAAGTGGTTGCCCCGGTCCTGGTCTCACCGTTTATGATTGCATGATTTATCGGTGCGGCGCCCCTGTATTGCGGAAGGAGCGAGGCATGAAGGTTGAAGGTGCCAAGCGGCGGGATGCTCCAGACCGCTTCCGGCAGCATGCGGAAGGCCACAACGACAAACATGTCAGCGTTAAGTTCCTGGAGTGAGGTTATGAATCCGGGATCCCGCAACTTTTCGGGCTGCAGCAGGTTCAGACGATGCTCAAGCGCATATTCCTTCACAGGGCTGCAGGTGATCTTCTGCCCGCGACCGGTAGGCCTGTCCGGTACAGTTACAACTGCTGCGATGCCGCACCCTGCTTCATGCAAAGCACGGAGGCTTGCAACAGCGAACTCCGGTGTGCCCATGAACACTATGCGCGGCAGACATTCAGTCATTTTCGCCTTTTGTGGGCGTTTTGTAGCAGGCGAGGCTGTGACCCATTTTGGTAGCCTTGGTCTCGAGATAGAAGGAGTTATAAGGGTTTGGAGAGATCTCGAGCGGGATTGTATCAACTATTGATATGCCATATCCTTCAAGTCCTGCCCGTTTCACCGGATTGTTTGAGATGAGCCTCACCTTTCCGAGTCCGATGCTCCTCATAATATTTGCGCCAATGCCATAGTCGCGCTCATCCTCCCTGAAGCCAAGCTCAAGGTTGGCTTCAACCGTATCACGCCCCTGTTCCTGCAGCTTGTAGGTTCGTATCTTATTTATGAGGCCGATGCCCCTGCCTTCCTGGCTCAGATAGACGATTGCACCCTTCCCTTCTGCCTCAACCATCTGCATTGCCCTGTGAAGCTGCGGACCGCAGTCACACCTCTTTGAGGCGAATATGTCACCTGTAAAGCATGACGAATGGACCCTGACAAGAACAGGTTCATCCTTGGTCCACTGTCCCTTAACAAGTGCAGCATGTTCCAGCCCGTTGCTTGTCTGTCTGAAAGGTATAAAGTCGAAGTCGCCGTATTCGGTTGGCAGCTTGACCTGTTCACCCATCTCCACTATCGATTCAATGCCGAGGCGGTAGCGGATGAGGTCACGGATTGTAATTATTTTTATCCCGAATTTTTCTGAAAGCCTCAGCAGGTCGGGCAGCCGTGCCATTGACCCATCCTCATTCATTATCTCCACGAGGGCTCCTCCCGGCTGCAATCCCGCCAGTCTCGTCAGGTCGACGGCCGCTTCGGTGTGGCCGGCTCTGCGAAGTACGCCTTTTGAGCGCGACTTAAGGGGGAAAATGTGTCCGGGCCTCCCCAGGTTGTAGGGTTTGGTCCCGGGGTCAACGAGCGCCTTTATGGTGAGCGCCCTGTCTTTTGCAGATATTCCGGTGGTGGTTTCCGGGCTGAGCAGGTCGACGGAGACTGTGAAGGGGGTCTCGTGGAGAGAGGTATTATGCCCCACCATCATATCGAGTTCAAGCTCCTCGCAGCGCTCCTCGGGGAGAGGTACGCATATCAGGCCCCGACCATGGGTGGCCATGAAGTTGACTATCTCGGGGGTTATCAGCTCGGCTGCGCAGATGAAATCGCCTTCGTTCTCCCTGTCCTCGTCATCCACCACGATCACAATCCTGCCCGCCCTGATCTCCTCGATGGCTTCGTTGATGTTATTCAGCTTTGTATCTTCAGTCATTCTCAAACTCGTTTGGTGGGTTCCCATATCCCTGTTTCAATCCCTCTTATTGCCTTCACAAACCCTGCTGCCAGCGCTGCATTCATAAGCAGGAACTGGGTTACAAATCTCTGGAATCTGACCCTTCCTCCCTGCCTGTCAAGCACAAGGTCAAGCGCTGACAAAATTATGAAAATCAGCTGAACAGATGACAGACAAAAATAGAAAACTGACCGGCCGGAAAGAATGACCGTTGTCATAAAAAAGGCAACCAGCAGGAGAGGAG
>CAZHAI010000121.1:0-2036 GCA_964530645.1 uncultured Rikenella sp.
CCAGGCGAGCCAGTTCAACCACTCCTGCATCTCTCCAAAAACGGCGCAATTTACAAAAATATTCCTGACGACAACTTTTAACTGGCATTTCATCCCTCCTCCCGTGGGCTGACGGATATCTCAGGCAACCTGCCCTGCCTTATCCCTTTTCATCTCATTCCGCCCCGGGGAGATCTGACAGGCCGGACGCAATCTGTATCAACCCTCCAATCAGTCAGCTCATCTCTCCGCAGAGAGGACGGCCCAGGAGGGCGACAACCTTTTCTGCAGGTAGCCCGCTGCCAAGCAGAATCATCATCTTCGTCACGGCAGCTTCGGTGGTGATGTCCCTGCCACTGATTACACCGGCACTGATCAAACCTGCAGATGTCTCATACAGCCCCATCTCCACACTACCGGCCTGGCATTGTGTCACATTCAGGACAATATCTCCCTTTGTGATGAACGACCGCAACTCATCAAGAAACCACCCTGCCGTCGATGCATTGCCGGTACCGTAGGTCTCGAGGATGACTCCCTTCACCCCGGCAGTATCCAGCATCGCATGAACCGTCTCATGCCTGATGCCCGGAAAGAGCCTGATCACTGCAACCGCTGTGTCAAACTTTCCGGAGACTGTCAGAGGCCTGCGTACCGTAGGATACCTTATTATATTCCTGTTGTAACGGATCTGCAATCCTGCCTCTGCCAGCGGGGACAGATTGGGCGAGACGAATGCATTGAAATGCTCGGCGCTGTACTTGACTGTCCGGTTGCCTCGCAACAGTTTGTTTTCGAAATAGATACAAACCTCAGGAACCACCGGTAACCCATTCTCGCGCGCCGCGGCAATCTCGATGGCGGTGATTAGATTCTCCTTTCCGTCTGTGCGGAGGACGCCTATCGGCAACTGAGCCCCGGTGAAGATGACGGGCTTCTCCAGCCCCTGCAGCATGAAGCTGAGCGCCGAGGCCGAGTAGGCCATTGTGTCAGTTCCGTGCAACACAACGAAGCCGTCAAATCTGCTGTAGTTCTCTTCAATTGTTGCTGCCATCTGCAGCCAGGTGTCCGGGCTGACATCTGAGGAGTCGATCACTGGGTCAAATGTCACCGTCTCAAGGTTAAACCCGAAACGCCGCAGCTCCGGTACCTGATCAGAAATATGCCTGAAATCGATCGGCACAAGCGATCCCGATACCGGATCATTGACCATGCCGATGGTCCCGCCGGTATATATTATCAATATTGATCCGTTTGTCTCCATTATATCTATAGTCTGAAAAGCCTCCTGGCATTCTCCGTAGTCCTGTCGGCCACTTCCACCGGGGAGACGGCAAGCAGTTCCGAGAGCTTGTCAATCACGTATGCAAGGTAGGATGCTTCGTTTCGTTTGCCCCTGTAGGGTACGGGTGCAAGATAAGGGGCGTCCGTCTCCAGCACGATGTTGTTCACACCGGCAGCTATGGCGGCTTCGCTCTGCCTCCCGTTGCGGAATGTGACCACGCCGCCGATGCCAATCATGAATCCCATCTCCGTCACCGTGCGGGCATCCTCAGCCGTACCGGGGAATGCATGAAAAACTCCTGACACACGGCCAGTGCCGAAGGAGCCGATCACTTCAATTATAAGCCCGAGCGATTCCCGGGCGTGAATGACCACCGGCAGCCCGTACTCCTCCGCGAGCTCAAGGTGGCGCCTGAATGAATGAGTCTGTTCCTTCACGAATGTCTTGTCCCAGTAAAGATCAATCCCGGTTTCGCCTATTCCGTAATACTTATGTATTTGCAGGGCTGATTCAACCGCGGCCAGCTCTTCCATGTAGTTCTCCTTCACGGAGGTGGGGTGGAGAGCCATCATCGGCAGGCACAGGTCCGGGTACAGCTCCTCCGCTGCCAGCATTGGCGCTACCGAGGAGGAGTCAATATTTGGCATCAGTATCTTGCGCACACCTGCAGCCACAGACCTCCTGACAACCTCGTCGCGGTCGGCATCAAACTCGGGGAGGTATATATGGTTATGGGTGTCAATTATCTGCATCTGGCAAAAGTAGATATTTT
>CAZHAI010000121.1:2136-6753 GCA_964530645.1 uncultured Rikenella sp.
AGGTATATATGGTTATGGGTGTCAATTATCTGCATCTGGCAAAAGTAGATATTTTCAGGCAATTGCCTTCTGCCTTAATTTTTCCTATCTTTAACTTGTCTCGCTAACATAATGCACAATGTCATCAACGCCACTTGTTTACAAGATCGCGCTTGGCATGATACCGGGCGTGGGTGATATCACCGCCCGCAAGCTTGTATCATATGCCGGCAGCGTGGAAGCCGTCTTCACGGAGTCGTTCCGCAACCTCACCCGGATCCCCGGGATAGGAGAAGCCCTCGCATCGGCCATAGCCGGTCATGAATACCTCCCTGCTGCCGGGAGAGAGGCAGAGTTCGTGGAAAGAAACCGCATAATGGTCTTCTTCTATCTCGACGATGATTACCCACTGCGGCTCCGGCAGTGCGAGGATTCTCCCGTCACCTTCTACCTGCGCGGCAAGGCCGGACTGAATGCACCCATGATCCTCAGTATTGTGGGGACCCGTCACGCCACCCCTCATGGCCGTGAGCTCTGCCATAATATCGTGACCGGACTGGCGGAGCATTTCCCGGAGTTGCTCATAGTGAGCGGACTGGCTTACGGGATCGACATAACAGCTCACAGGGCTGCCCTGGCTGCCAGCCTGCCCACCGTTGCCGTGCTCGGTCACGGACTGAAGACAATTTACCCTTCGGTGCACGTGGGAGTCGCAAAAGCGATGCTCGAAAACGGCGGTCTTGTGACTGACTTCTCATCAACAACACTTCCGGAGCGAAACAACTTCATCAGGCGTAACCGCATCATAGCCGGAATATCTGATGCGACACTGATAATTGAGTCCGGGATTAAGGGCGGAGCGCTCATCACCGCTGACATCGCCGCCTCATATAACCGCGATGTAATGGCTGTCCCCGGTCGCCCCGGCGATGAATGGTCTGCCGGCTGCAATGCTCTTATCAGATGCAACAAGGCCGCCCTCGTCGAGAAGTGCGGTGATATCGAATACCTCCTCGGCTGGAAACCGGCTGCACTGACAGCGCCGGTGCAGCCGACCCTCTTCGCCGGCATTACAGACAATGAGCGGAAGATCTGCGAGGCGCTGAAGGACGAGGGCGGCCTGACAATTGATGTTCTTTCAAGAATGCTGGAGCTGCCCGTCTACAAGCTGTCGACCACCCTTCTCCAGATGGAGCTCGCCGGCATGATAACCCCCTGCCCGGGCAATGTTTACCGGCTAAGGGCTCAATGATGCAGTTACCTGCCTTATTTGCACGTAACGCCAGGTCTCAGACCTGCCGCAACCGGTGATCATGCCGCAGATATCTGCCCTTATATACAGGTAACGCCAGGTCTCAGACCTGGCGCCACCATGTAATAATGTAAATAAGATGTATTATACCAGTCCCTGGTCAACCATTGCATTTGCAACCTTAAGGAAGCCTGCTATGTTGGCACCCTTCACATAATCAACATAACCGTCCTTGCGCTTGCCGTACTTCACGCAGGCAGCATGGATGTTGACCATGATCGAATGCAGCCTCTCATCAACCTCTTCCTTGTTCCAGTTGAGTTTCATCGAGTTCTGCGTCATCTCGAGACCCGAGGTAGCCACGCCACCGGCGTTGACTGCCTTGCCAGGAGCATAGAGCAGCTTGTGCTTGATGAAGAGTTCAATTGCATCAGGTGTGCATCCCATGTTCGACACCTCGGCAATAAGCATAACATTGTTGTTGATCAGAATCTGGGCGTCAGCACCATTCAATTCGTTCTGTGTTGCGCAAGGCAGAGCGATATCGACTTTCACTTCCCATGGCTTCTTGCCCTTGACAAACTTGGAGCCGGCGAACTTCTTCGCATAAGGCTCGACGATATCCTGGTTCGATGCCCTCAGATCAAGCATATAGTCGATCTTCTCGCCGCTGATGCCAGCGGGATCATATATGTAACCGTCAGGACCGGAGATTGTAACAACAGTTGCACCAAGCTGGGTCGCCTTGAGAGCAGCACCCCATGCCACGTTGCCGAAACCGGAGACTGATACCTTTTTGCCTTCGAATGAGTCATTATTCATGGCCAGCATCTCCTTTGCGAAATAGATGCCTCCGAAACCTGTAGCCTCAGGACGGATGAGTGATCCACCCCAGTTCAAACCCTTGCCGGTCAGAACGCCTGTATGCTCTGCTGCAAGTTTCTTGTACATTCCGTACAGGAAACCGATCTCGCGGCCGCCAACACCTATGTCACCTGCAGGAACGTCGGTCTCGGGACCGATGTGCTTCCACAGTTCAAGCATGAAAGACTGGCAGAAACGCATAACTTCATTCTCTGACTTGCCCTTTGGATCGAAATCCGATCCGCCCTTGCCGCCACCCATGGGAAGCGAGGTGAGTGAGTTCTTGAAGATCTGCTCGAAGCCCAGGAACTTGAGGATTGAGAGGTTCACCGTGGGGTGGAAACGCAGGCCGCCCTTGTAAGGACCGATAGCGTTGTTGAACTGCACCCTGTAGCCCAGATTGACCTGTACATTGCCCTTGTCATCCATCCAGGGCACTTTAAATGTGAATATACGGTCAGGCTCAACCAGCCTCTGAAGAACACCTGCCTTGGCAAACCTGGGGTTCTCATTGTAAACTTCCTCGATTGATTCAAGGACCTCCTTGACTGCCTGATGATATTCTGATTCACCAGGATGCTTTTTCTCAAGCTCAGCCAGAATCTCTTTTACTTTCATTTTAATGTATGTTAGTGATTTGTGATTTTTGTAAATGATCTATTACTCCCCAAAGGTCATTGAACCTTCAGTCATGAAAAATGACTTTGCTCATGTTTTGTCCGGCAATAGCTAACCTACTGATTTGTAGTTTTTAAGCGTCTCCTCAATATGTGCTCTCTGAGTCTTCGAAAGCGCTGTGATACTGACAGGCGGGTAGGCCGCCCTCCTTCCCTGAACCTGCTGGAAGAGAGTAATATAATGATACAGACCCATACCTTTGGTAATGATCTCGTACCCGGCGAACCTGTCAGCCGGTATCTGGATGCTCTTGCTTTCGCCGGGCATCAGCCCCGTCTTATACCACCTGAGGGTAACGGTCCGCTCATCTGCCGAGAAGTATAAATACCTGTATCTCATTATTGCCGGCCAGAAAAGAATGCCAAGGTAGATGACAGTCACAACCACTGTAAGTATCATTAGGCTCTCATCTGACATCACCTTCCGGAAGCTTTTCGGGAAGTAGGCCAGAAACACGTACAGAACATACACTATTGTTGTAATGAACGCGATCAGCCTCAGCAGAACAATCCTTTTACCGTTGTCGAGGGTCATAAACGTTATGTTTAATACAAACCTATGAAATTTTTTCATTTGCCCCTCCGGGGCGAAGCACTGGTTCAGTCCCTCTTTTTCCTGAAGAATTTCTTCATTATCTCCGAGCACTCATCTGCCAGGACCCCGCTTCTCACCTCCGTCTTCGGATGAAGTATCGGGGCACCTGTTGTTGTGTATCCCTTTTTGGGATCAGAGGCGCCGTATACAACTGCGGATACCTGGCTCCACGCCAGCGCTCCCGCACACATCACGCAAGGCTCCACTGTTACATACAGGGTGCACCCTGTCAGGTACTTCCCGCCCAGGTACGATGCAGCAGCGGTTATAGCCTGCATCTCGGCGTGTGCTGTCGGGTCGGTCAGCGTCTCGGTCAGGTTGTGTGCACGTGCTATTACTGTGCCCCGGACGACTCCGGCAACTCCTGCTGTTCCTGCAGGACCGGTAACCCCGGTAACCTCGCCACCCCCCGCAACTCCCGCAACCACAACAGCACCCACGGGCACCTCATCGCGCGCAGCAGCTTTTTCAGCCTCGGCCAGCGCCAGGCGCATGTAATATTCGTCGCTTCCCGGTTCCATTTGATAAGTCAGGATTATTTACTGGGTTCAGGGTGAATGATCACATTTATATCCCTGAACTCCCTTTCCAGCCTCGCCTCAATCATATCGCACTGACTGTGTATTATGTCGATTGTCTCATGTGCCGGCACATCGAGGTGGAACTCCACGAACCGCTGATGTCCTGCAGCCCTGGTGCGAAGATCATGATAGCTCGCCCCCATTTCCTCCAGTATCCCGGTCAGTTTCTTCATTTCGCCCTGCGAAAGTGCCGTGTCAAGCAGCGGCGAGAACGCTTTCCTTAGAAGCATCCACGATTCATAAATGATTATTACTGCCACCAGCAGTGCTATTATGGGGTCAAGCACGTGCCACCCGGTTATCCAGATGAGCGCCAGCCCAACAGCTACCCCTGCCGAGGTGATCACATCGGTCTTCAGGTGCAGGGCGTCGGCCTCCAGAGCTACCGATTCTGTTAGCTTCGCAACCTTATATAACCTTCTGGAAACAATAACATTAACCACAGCCGAGATTGCCATCACAATCACCCCGAGGCCAAGCGCCTCAGTCTCGCCTGGGTGGCGAAACCTGCCAATTGCCTCGTAGATGATCCATGCCGAGGCGGCGAATATCAGCAGCGCCTCAATGACCCCCGAGACATTCTCTACCTTGCCATGGCCGAACGGATGCCTGTCGTCGGCCGGATTACCCGACACCTTCACAGCAAAAAATGCAATTATTGCAGCAACA
>CAZHAI010000122.1:0-6659 GCA_964530645.1 uncultured Rikenella sp.
GTATTTCTTCAAGTGATTGCCTGCGAACCAGTTCCTGCTCGCTCAGTTGGGGTGTGCTCATGTTACGAAAAATTTTTGCAAAGGTAGCACTTGAGAGGCAATAGACAATAGCAGAAATTCACCGAAGGCGATTCATCCGGTCACAATTCTTATTGCCCTGCGGGCGAAGGTGCTGCGGGGTTCTGCCAGTTACCGGCAGTAACGAATCCCGATGCTGGCATTGACGGATGAAACTGCCTTGATTATGCCCGTGGTACTGATACCGAAGTTCACCCGCCAGTTCTCCCCGGTACGTACATTAACCCTGCAGCCTGCTATACCTCCGAAGAAGGTTCCTTCGAGCACCCTGTTGAGATACACAATATTTGTCATCCTTCCGATGTAATCAGGGCTTTCAGGCATCTCATAACGGTTCAGGTCAAACACATTTGACTGCCAGGTGATGACCGGGCCTGCATAAACATCCAGTGAAACCGCCCCGCCGTTGCCGGCTGTCACAACCGGTGCCGCATACAGACTGTAAGCCGCATGATGGTAATTGAGATCCAGCAGCTTCACGCCATTGACGGTTTCGTTTCTCCTGATTGTCCGTGACCCGAGAGTATAGCTTCCCCCGATCTCGAGTCTGAGCCAGGGCTTCAGACTGTGCTGCAGGGATATAGTGTAACCCGCACCGCTCATCCGGTACTGTGGCATATAAATATATGAGCCCGAAAAATTGAGGGATCCATTGTCCTGTGACCAGATTATACCGCCGCCGGCAAGCAGAATCATTGTTATAATCAGCTTTTTCATGGTTTCCGGGTTATCTGTAGTTTAAGAATTCAATCATCAGTCGCACCGAGGCCAGGCTTGATTTTTCAAGTATGACGAACTCTGCCTTATCGCTTTCAGCCGAGATCTTCAGTGCCCAGGCTGAGTCTCCGTCGGCCTCATCACCAGTCCAGTAATATCCTGCGGTATTCTTTTCCTGCAACTGGCCTTCAGTAACTATTCCCGGCAAAGTGAGCCGCAGTCCGTGCTCTGTCTCCACCTGCAGATTGAAACCTGCCAGGACAGCCCCGCCGCAGAAGTCAATCATCTTCTGCCAGTCGGCTTTTGAGGGAAGGTCATAATCTTTTTCAAGGGTGTCTGCCACAGTCCAGGGCATCAGGGTACCGTATGCGGCACGGTCCGCAGAAGCAGTGTAGTTGTACCAACTGTCAGAGTCGGGAAGCTGAATGTTGTCATAAGACCACATCCATGACCAGTGGTGATCAGGATAAGAGAACTGGTAGTTTATTGTACGGAATCCAATCTGAAGATCTGTAAAAGGCCTGATAATTCCGTAGTTCACATCGGTATAGAAGCCCTGATAAAGCTCTGTAATATTCCCATCGCTGTTTCTAACCTGCAAACCGATATAACCGCTGTTATCGTAAGGGAACTGCACGGTAACGACAGGACTGTTGCTCCAGTCTGTTTCCCACCCGAGGTGATCACCGTTGAGATCCCACCGGTATTCCAGCCAGTCACCCTCCTCTGTTGAAAAGGAACCGGACGCATCAAGATTTACCTTGAACATATAAATGGGAGACGTCTGAGCGCTGAAAAGGGCCACAGGCGATGTCAGTTCTTCAGGGTCACAGGATGCAAGGATAACCGCCGATAGTAAAATTGATAGTATTATGGGTGTTTTCATGGCAGGTAGTCTATTTGGTATAACTGAAAAGAACGCCGAACAGAACCCTGATCTGGAATCCGAAATCGTCGTCAAGGATACTGTAGTTGCATGAGAGAGCCGAATCGAAATAGAGATGGTAGTCAAGCCTCTGCTGGAAGCCTATGCCTATTTCGGGAGTCAGTGAACCTTTTATGAATCTTTCCAGATGAGGATTATGAGATGACGGATCATAACCGCTGCTTTCTGAACGGGTTGTTACAAGTGAGAGAAGGTCGCTCATCTTAAAGAGTCCGTAAACTCCCTGCAGGTTGTTGCCGCTGCGCCCCTTTTCAATGTCACTCTTCTTGAGGAAATAGTAACGTCCTCCGAGTGACAGCCCCTGGAGATGGAATGCTTCGCCCTCAGACCATGTCATTATCGAGTTAATCTCTGTAACTGCCGAAAGGGAAGTGTTGATCTTCTGTTCAAATCCGCCATGCAGTGTAAAGACGAGGAAATTGAAGTTGTCACTGGGCTTGAAAGGCTGGATACCGATCTTGAGCAGCCTGTCTTCGTCTCCCAGCCGCACATCGAGGTAGCGGTACTTGTTCCGGTAGTAATACTCCTGGTCCTGCTGAAGCTCTGTCTCAATCTTCACCGTATCGGTCTGTGCAAGGCAGACTGTGCCCGTAAGTGAGGCCGCGCAAATTAGAAATATCAATGCTGACTTTTTCATTTCCTGTTACTTTTTAAATAGTTCGCGGGCATCAAAGCCGACACCAATAGTGATCATCGAGATTGCTGATCCGGTACTTAAATGTGACCGGAAATCAGCCCGTGCGTTAAGGTACAGGGAAGGAGAGACCTGCCGGTGGTAGTTGACTCCGAAAGTAATTCCGAAATCAGGCGTTCTGGCAAGTTTCTGCTCAAAATACTGCATGTAGCTGTAATCTCCGGTGGCAGGATTGTAGGTAAGCCATGTCCCGCCTCCGGTCGCATCAGTGTTTATAAAATACGCACCGCTGATGCCACCATGTACGCTGAAGAAACGCTGGCCAATCCTGAAGGGAGAGAAACCCAGTTCGGCACTCAGGTCAATGGCAGTCTGATTCTCGAAAGCCCCTTCAATCCAGCTCTCTCCGTTAATTATCCATGAGGTCAGGTTCTCCCGTATATAGAACCTCCTGCCTATAGTCTTCAGGTGAGAAACGCCGGTGCCGATTCCCCAGCAATCGCCGTCGCCTGAAAAGACAGCCCCGCTGTTAAAGCTGAAGATCCGCTTATTGTAAGGGCTCTCCCTGAAATCCTGTGCATTTGCTTCCCGGCTCATCAGCAGAACCAGGGCCAGGGCTGCCAGACAAAACATATGATGCCTTTTCTGCAAGACCCCTGAAATCGGTTTATCCTTCGTTTTCATAGACGGATTATTTCTTTGCTATTGTAATGTCACAGTATGAAGTGGTTACATCAATAAGTCCTGCAGGAACCTGTGGTATGACCTCCACCGGCTGGTTCCGGTATTGTTTCCCGTCGGACATGATTATCCTTCCCTGCGGTGCCTTGAGTGCGTACTGGAATTTGCCCGGCTCGTCAAGGGAGATGTTAACCGTGGTACGGTATCCCTTGACAATCAGTGGTCCTGATCCGGCCAGCTCAAGGTTTGCAGTGCCGTACGAGCAGTTTATGACTGTTGCAGCACCAAGGGCCGTCATCAGAATATCAGACTTTTCAGCTTTAATATCAGCCTTTCCACGGATGGATGTCAGTTCCATGTCCGAGTACCGGGCAGTTACAGTGGTCGCTGAGCCAATGTCAGTGAGCCGCAGCGAGCCGAAGGAAACATTGGCAGTCATTGAAGCGAGGTTACCGGCTTCCACCGGGCCATACAGATTGGTGATACTCACGGGCAGGGATGAAGGCATGATGATCTCGATCTCCATGCTAAGGTTGCTGGTAATCTGTTCCGGTTGTCCCCTGAATGAATTCCTGATCACCAGGATGTCACCCTCTTTCTCAGCTGAATAATGAATATATTTCAGATCAGCTACCGCCAGCTCCTTATTCCTGTTCCGGGAGACAGGCCTGAGCAGCACCTTCAACTCGCTGACGGCTGTGCCTCTGACAGTTACGGTGGCCTTCTCCCCATATACCGAGACTCCGCTGATCCCCTTTCCGAAGCTCCTTTCATCAGTCCTTGATGCCTTTTGCATTACCTCCTGAGCTGCGAGATCGCAGGTTCCGAGCAGGACGAGGCACATTACCATGTGTTGCAGGATTTTCATGAATGGATCAGTTGTATGAGTTCCTGCAGGGTGCCCGACTTAAGATTTTCGATCCGTATGACCGACTGTATGATTTCGGGAGAGTCGCCCACCTGGCCGATCACTGTTTCGAGCTGACGGAGCTCCTCGTTCAGTTCCTGGTAGAGCTGCATTTTTTCTCTGAATAGCTCTGACTGGCATACCGGTGCGCCGGTCTTGCAGAGGTCTTTGATGACTTCGATCGGGTCTTCATCTTCGCCGGCCGGAGTCACAGGAGTGCCATGCTCTTCACTCAGGACAATTTCACTCTCAACTGTAATGCCTTTTTCTGTGCGCACAAGGCGAGGGATCATAAATAAAATCAGGACAACGGCCGCAACTCCGGCTGTTGTCAGAAGGAGTACCCTTCGGCTAAGCCCGGCACGCTTTTCCCCGGCCAGAAGGAGTACCCTTCGGCGAAGTCCGGGTCGCTTTTCCCCGGGCAAAAGGGTATCAGCCCTTTCAGAGGGTATCTGCAGAGTCCTTTTCACCGGCCCGCGCACATCTGCGCCTGAATATCCGTCCTGATGCCCGTCCTGCAACGCAGCCTCAATGGTTTCCCATATAGCAGCTGACGGCTGGTGCAAGGGCAGATCCCGGAGCTGGCTGGAGATGGTATCTTCCATATCAAGGGCAGCTTCTATCTCCCTCCAGAGGTTCGCGGAAGGTAAGCGGGAGGGCAGCTCCCTTATTCTTTCGGATAATATGTCATCAAACTCTTTGTTCATCTGACGGTTTTGTCAGTCGATTCCTTAACAGCTTCTTTGCATAATTCAACTGGGACTTTGAGGTCCCTTCATTTATATTCAGTATTTCGGCCACTTCCTGGTGCTTATATCCTTCTACCTCAATCAGGATAAACACGCTCCGTGCCTGTGCCGGCAGTGAGAGTATCGCCTTCTCGAGGTGTTCAGCGGTGAAATTGAACGAGCCCTCTGACGCCTGGTCGGGGATCTCGTCGGTTGCCACCTGCAGCCGGGCATTTTTCCTCAGGTAGTTCATCGTGTTTCTTATTACTATGGTGCGCATCCATGTAAAGAGCGACGATTCGAACCTGAAGGTTGCCATTGACCGGAATATCTCAATGAACGAATCCTGAAGAACATCATTACTGGCATCGCGATCGCTTATAAGCCTGTATACCAGGGTATAGAGGCGGGTGCTAAACCTTTCGTACAGGGCGCGCTGCACCAGCCTGTTGTTTTCCAGGCATCCCCGGACAAGCTCCCTGTCGTTCTGGTTCAGTTCACTCTGCTGCATCTTCGTCTTCTGTCTATATAGTGCGGATCAGGCCGGAAAAGGTTGGAAGAGAGAGAAAATAATTTATGTGTCCAGCTAATATCATGGATTCAGACAGCCTGACATTCAAGGGGCAAGCTATTCATACAAAATTACCGGGATTGTTTGTAATATACAATTGTTTATCCGCTACGCGGAAAGGAATGGTGCCCGCGGCTGGTCTACAATGCTTTATCCGCTACGCGGAAAGAGGGGGGATGCCGCTGTCTACCGCCGCGGATCACAGGATTGAATGAACTCCCTCAGCAGAACCTGCAGCTTCCGTGTCAGATGGCCCGGGGTACCCTCCCCGATGACCTGTTCACTGATCCGCGTCACAGGCACTATCTCTCCGGTAGTGTTGGAGATAAACGCTTCGTTCATGTACGGTATCATGTCAGCGGCGACAGCCTCCTCAACCACGCTGATATCATTTGTCCTCGCAACGGAGATAATGTTTTTCCGGGTGATCCCGGAGAGGATATCATTATTCCCCGGATGGGTGTAAAGTGTTTCGTCCCTCACAAAAAAGATATTTGAATGAGCTCCTTCGGTTACAAAGCCATTCCGTACGAAGCACACCTCTGCAAATCCCTGGTCATGTGCCTCCTGATAAGGCAGGATATTGGCTATCAGTGCAGTGGTCTTGATATCGCAGCGGTTCCACCGTGGATCCGGGGTGAGAAAGATAGCGACACCCCGCTCGGAAGCAAGTGTATTGATGCTCTGGCGGCGGGCAAATCCGTAGATGGTCGGTTTGACCGGAGGATCGGGAAAGGCGTGGTTGCGCGGCGCAACACCCCGGGTGGCCTGGAAATAAACTATTGCGCATTCGGCGCCAAGCTCATTTCGCTGTATAAGCTCTTCAAAGATTTCCTCGAGCTTTGCTTCATCTTCCCATACCATGTGTGTCTCCTTCATGCTGCGCCTGAACCTGCCGGTATGGCCCGTGAGATCAAAGAAGTACCCGCCGTACCATCTTGCAACCTCGTAAACACTGTCCCCGAAAATAAAACCCCGGTCATCAGGGCTGATCAATGCCTGATCCTTCGGGAGAAACTGACCGTTAAGATATACTACTTCCATATTTTAAGATTTACACTTTGCCGGTTGGGTCATGATGGCCTGCGACTCTGATTTTTTGCCCATACGGGAATCTGAAAATTAATCTTCAAAGATACATTTTCAATGGATTGGTCATACAAATTTCAACCCATCCTTTCTCTTTTATTATGTACCTTTGCATATTCACGAAATTCGGCAATCAGAATTTATGACAGGCAAGAGGCGACTGCCATCATGGCTCAGGATGGAGAGGGCAAGCGGGGAGAGCTACACCATGGTGAAGAACCTCGTGGAGAGTCATCGGCTGCATACCATCTGCACCTCGGGCAACTGCCCGAACATAGGGGAGTGCTGGAACGCCGGCACTGCCACCC
>CAZHAI010000123.1:0-1232 GCA_964530645.1 uncultured Rikenella sp.
GAAGAGAGATCCGGGTTGTTTCCGAAGAGAACGATGTAAGGTGAGGTAACACCGTCATTGCTGATATACCTGAATCTCCGGATGTCAGGTTCTTCCTTTGCCGAGAGCGAGTATCCGCCTGTCATGTCGATGATTGTTTTTCCCTCATTGAGCATGATCTCTCCGCCAAGCTGGCCGGAGTAGATGAGCCTGTTGCTGTACTGCGTCTCGCCTGATTTCACGAACCTGCCGTTGTTGTACCAGTCGCGACCCTCCCTGAGAGTCACCCTTGAGCCGGAGGTGCTTGTAAAGAAATTCCTGAACTCCAGTTTGAGGCCTTCAACCGGGTAAAGGGTCCAGTTGTGCATGAGCCCCACCCTTGCATTGGTTTTGTATTGTCTGTCCGTGAACTCATCGAGGATCCCGGGAGTATCATATGCATAGTTATAAATTGAATAGTTGTTATTCTGAACCGCGGTGGCAGAATTGGAGTAGCTGTATGTAAGGGAAGTGACATTCCCGGCAATGAAATTCCCCTTACCGAATCGCCTGTTTAGGCCAATTGCAACTTTCTGGTCAGGGAGCGCTTTTGCAGGCAGGGCTTCCCATGAGTTGTTCAGGCTCTGCCCTATTTCTGTCACCCTGTTTCTTATCTCCGGGTTTGTAGCGGTTTCATACTGATCAAGATGTGCCGGCATATCACCCGGCAGGCTTCTGTGTCGTGTACCAAGTGTCAGCCAGTCTGAAGGACTGCCCTCTTCCTTCAGGAAGTTGCCGAAGGTTGAATATTCTCTGTACGCTGTACCGTATGAGACAAAGAACCTGTTGTCATCCGGAATCCCGGTTGTCGATACCTTGATAAAGCCACCCGAATAGTCAGCCGGCAGCTCTGCCGTGGGGGATTTAAGTATGAATATGTTCTCGATCATTGATGAAGGGATCAGATCGAATGAGAATGAGCGTGTATCTGCCTCCAGGCTGGGGGCAGTTGAATTGTTCAGCCACACATTGTTATATCTTGAAGAGAGGCCTCTCACAACGATGAACTTGTCGTCTACGATTGAGACTCCGGGCAGACGCCGGACTACCTCTGAAGCATCCCTGTCCTGTGTACGGCTGATAAGCTGGGCGGATATACCGGAGACAACCACAGGGCTGCTCCTGATGCTGTTCATAACCGATACCTCGCTGTCACTGCGTTTAGTGCCAACAACAACTATGTCATCCAGTTCAACTGACTGGTCTGTCATGGC